>DUBO01000045.1:475-74078 GCA_012960245.1 Candidatus Binatota bacterium
GGTGGCAGCGACGAGGTCGGGGAGGTCATCGCAGAGCATGGCCTCGGCCTCGCGTGCCGCGATCCGACGCCCACGGGCGGGAAGTCCGGCGGTAAACCGGAGCTCGAGGGCACCGTCTTCGCCCACCATGACCGCGCTCTGCTCGATCACTTGCTGCCCCGGACATTCCATTTTCAGTCGCCCGCTTTTGCCCGAGCCACGGCTGCAGCTGCTGCGCAGGGCCAGCAAGGCGAATCGCCTGGCTACGTAGTCGCCCAGCGCGATCCTGCGAACCCGGCTGCTGTAGAGCGCGGGAGGAAAACCCGCAACGTCGCCTTCCACCCTTACGCCCAATCGCGACGGTCCGGCGAAGGGGTCACCCTGCACGCGGACGAGTTCGAAACAGAAATCGCCGAAGTCATAACGACCGCGCAGGTCCTTGTAGGCGGGGTAGCCGCGGCCCTCCAGCCGCAGCAACGAGGCCCTGAGATCGTCGCAATTCACATGCCCGGATTACTCCCCCCGAGCCGACTCATCAACCGGCGGCCAGCAACTGCCTCGCCGGCCGAGGGAAACAACGCGCCGCGGGAAGGCGGCCGAGGGAAACAACGCGCCGCGGGAAAGCGGCGCTTCAGCTCAGGCCGTAGCGGCCCAGCTTACGCCACAGGGTAGAGCGGCTCATGCCCAGCGATTCCGCGGCTTTTCCGCGGTGTCCGCGGGCTTCGCTCAGGGCAGCCATGAGACGATTGCACTCCTGGTCCTGCACGGGCGTCAGGTCGCGCGCGAGCCCGGCCGAACCGGCCGGCTCAACCACCCTCGAAGAAATAACCACCGGGGGCGGAGAAGTCCCGGCCGCGCCGAGAAGCTCGGGCGGCAGATCGTCCATCCCTAACTTGTCGCCGCGACACATCACCACGGCGCGCTCCACGGCGTTGCGCAGCTCTCTCAGGTTGCCCGGCCAATGCCAGGTCTCGAGAGCCTTCATGGCTTCTTCGCTTATCGATCCGGGGATCTCTTGGTACTTGCCTCGCAGTTCTTCGAGAAAGTGCCAGAACAGGGCAGGTACATCGCCGCTGCGATCTCGCAGTGGCGGAATCGACAACATTACCACTCCGACGCGGTACCTGAGATCTTCGCGCAGGCTGCCCTGCTCAACGGCAACGACCGGGTCACTGCTGGTCGAAGACAGCACCCTGGCGTCCGAACGACCGACATCGCCGGCAGCGCCGCGCACGAAACTGCCGTCTTCAAGAAAGCCGAGCAGGCGCGACTGCACGGAGAGGGGCGACTCCGCGACCTCGTCAAGGTACAGCGTCCCCCCATCGGCACGCGCGAGGGCTCCCGCACTGTCAGCGGAATCGCTCTCGCCCCCGTCACCGAAGAGATCAAGCTCGAGGCTGGCCTCGCCCAGGGCGGCGCAGTTGACGGTTTCACAAGACGCGCGACGACGATCGCCCAGCGCGTGTATCGCCCGCGCAACCGTCTCCCGGCCCGTGCCGGCCTCGCCCACGATGAGCACCGGGCAATCGCTCCGCGACACCTTCTCGAGTTGGAAAAACATGTCGAGCATGGCGCGGGAGTTGGTGTACACCCCCTGGAAATTGCGCAGCCCATGCGGCTTCGGTCGTTGCAAATATTGTTTCATACTGTCGCATCATTGTGCCACAGACCCCAGCCCCCCGAAAGGGGGGTCAGGCAGCTTTGGCGGCTTAAGTGCCAGGGCTCGATACCGGCTCCACTGCCTTTATAGCAAAAGGAGCGTATCCCGGTTACTTTCCGGGCGTGGCGACGAGCGAAAAAGGCAGCGATAAAGCTGGCCAGACTGACAAAAACAAGGCCATCGTGGCCAGCCCGCGTGGTTTCTGCGCGGGCGTGAGCTACGCCATAGATATAGTCAACACGGTACTCGAGCAGCACGGGCCGCCGGTCTACGTGCGCCACGAAATCGTCCACAACCGCCACGTCGTCGAAGACCTGCGAAGCCGAGGCGCCCGCTTCGTGGAGGACCTGGCCGACGTACCGAGCGGCAGCCTGCTCGTGTTCAGCGCCCACGGCGTGTCGCCGGCCATCAGGCAGCAGGCCGACCAACTGGGCCTGCGCGTGGTCGACGCCACCTGCCCACTGGTGACCAAGGTACACCTGGAGGCCGCCCGGTTCGCCGGCCAGGACTACGACATCCTCCTCATAGGCCACCGCGGCCACGTGGAGGTCGAGGGCACCCTGGGCCACGCGCCCGAGCGCATGCAACTGGTCGAAACGGTCGAAGACGTTGCCAAGGTTCGGGTGCGCGACCCCGAACGCGTGGCGGTGGTGACACAGACCACCCTGTCGGTGGACGACACCCGCGAAATCATCTCGGCTATCCGCGAGCGCTTCCCAGCCGTAAGCACGCCCGGACGAGACGACATCTGCTACGCGACCCAGAACCGCCAGGAAGCGGTCAAGGCGCTCGCGCTCCGCTGCCGCGTAGTTTTCGTGCTGGGCTCACCCAACTCGAGCAACGCCAACCGCCTGGTCGAGGTAGCCCGCAGCGCAGGGGCTCACGCCACGCTGATTGAAACCGCTGCCGACATTTCCGAAAAAGACCTTGCCCACAATCTGAACAAGCGAGACGCGAGTGGCCGCCAGGCCGTGGGCGTAACGGCCGGCGCGTCGACCCCGGAACTGCTGGTGCAACAAACGCTGGCGCGCCTGCGAGAACTCGGCTCCACCGAGGTCGAAGAGCTGCGTACCGCCGAAGAGCGAGTCACCTTCTCCCTGCCGGCCAAACAGATAGAAAACGCCTGACCGTCGCCAGATCGTGCGCGCGGCCGTATTCATAGCACTGTTTGATTTCCTGGCGCTGGGCGCACTGGGGGTGTTCTTTCCCTACTTCAGCATGTACCTGCACTCCACCGTCGGCCTTTCGGCCACGCAAACGGGCTTGGTATTTGCCATCACGCCCGCCACCGGCATGCTCGCCCATCCACTGTGGGGCCAACTCGCCGACCGCAGTGGCTCGCGCACCCGCGTGCTCGCGCTGGTGAGTTTCGGTGCCGCTGCTGGCTTCGTGCTGCTGGGTCAACTCGATGGTTTCTGGCCCTTGGCGCTGGGCACGGCAGTGATGGCGCTGTTTATGACCGCGATAATTCCCCTGGCGGTTTCTATCACCCTGGCGACAGTGCAGGACCTCGGCCGCCACGCTTATGGCCTGGTCAGAGTGTGGGGCACCGTAGGATTCCTGGTATCGGTGGTCGCGTTTCCCCGCCTGCTCGCCAGTACCGGGGCACAGCCGGGTGACCTGTCGTTAATGATGCCGGCCGCCGCGTTGCTGTTTGCCTCGGCCGGCCTGGTGGCGCTCGCCCTACCTCGCGGCAAGACAGTGTCGGCACGGGCCGAACCCCACGACTATCGACTGTTGCTGTCCGAACCATCGTTCCTGCGCATGCTGCTCTTCATCCTGCTCGCGTACCTCTTCCTGCAAGGACCCATGTCGCTGTTTCCGCTGTTCGTCGAATCGCTGGGCGGCGGCGTCAACATGGTTTCGGATATGTGGATAATCATGCTGCTGCTTGAGCTCCCGCTGGTAGCCATGATCGGCATGGTGCAGCAGAAGGTCGGCGCGCGCGGATTGCTGGCCATCGGGCTTTTGTCGGGTTCGGCCAGGTGGCTGGTGTCGGCGTGGTCTAACGACCTCAACATTGTTTATGCCGCGCAACTTCTTCACGGCGTCACAGTGATGGGCCTGATACTGGGCGCGCCGCTCTACGTCGACGCGGTGGTCCCCGCCCGGCTGCGGTCAACCGCCCAGGGAGTCCTGGCCATGGCCGGCGTGAGCCTGGGCGGGGTGTTGTCCAACCTCATGACCGGCTGGATGAGCGACGCACTGGGTCCGCGCTCGCCAGCGCTGGCGGGAGGGCTGGGCGCGCTGCTGCTCGCCCTTGCAATGTCGCGGCTGCTGCCGCCACTCGCAGACTCGGACCCGAGCCACGACGGTCGCGACAAGGACAACGGCCTTGCAAACCGCGGCGCCAGGACCGGCGAGCTTCCCCAACCCGAGCAATCGGTTGAGGCCGGCATCTAGCAACCCGGGGTGAAGCAGTCCGCGTCAGTCTTCGTCGCCGGGGTCACCGTCAAAATTCAGCGACAGCGAATTGATGCAGTAGCGCAATCCGGTCGGTGCCGGGCCGTCAGGAAAAACATGGCCGAGGTGTGAGTCGCAGCGCGAACAGACCAACTCTGTGCGCTGCATGCCGTGACTCGAGTCGCCATGCTCCTCCACCTTGTCGGCACCAGCAGTGCTGCTGAAACTGGGCCAGCCGCTTCCCGAATCAAACTTGGCGTCGGAGGAGAACAGTTGCTGCCCACAACCCGCGCAGAGGTAGACCCCCGCTTGCTTGTTGTCGCAGTACTCGCCGCTGAAGGCCGGCTCGGTGCCCGCGCGTCGGCATACCGCGTAGCGTTGCTCGCCCAACTGGGCCAACCACTGCTCATCGCTTTTCTGTAACTTTTTTTTCATGCCTGTTCTCCACTCGAGAGCCTGTCGCCCGCCAGCTTGCAATCGACGGGCGCAAACACCGCCGTACCGCACATCTCGGCGGTCGCAGTCCCGGACGGCGGCGATATATCAGTCCGGGTATTCCACGCGCACGCGGCCGCCAAGGGCCACGGCCTGGCAGGTGAGCACCCAACCGTCCTCTACCTCGGCGGGGGTGAGCACGTCATTGCGCAGCATTTTCACTTCACCCTCTACCAGCTGCGCCATGCAGCAGGCGCAGTAGCCCTCGGTGCAGGAAAACGGCACCGAGATCCCAGCCGCCTGGGCCGCCGCCACCACGGTCTGTCCGGGCTCGGGCTCGAGCTCGTGCTCGCGACCGTCAATGACGACCACGACCTTGATCGCTTCGCCGCTGTCGGCCGCCTGTTCGCGCGCCTGCTCGGCTGCCTTTTTCTGCTCGCGGGCCAGCTCTTCGTCGTCGACGTCGGCGGGCGACACGAAGTGCTCAACGTGCACCTGCTCCACGGGCACCAGCTCATCGCGCAGGCCCTGCTCGACCACCTCCATGAAGGGGCCGGGGCCGCACACGAAGAACTCCCTGTCGCCGTTGCCGGCCGACAATGCGCGCACGCCCGAAAGATCGAGAAAGCCATCGCTGTCGTCGTAGCGCCGTTGCAGGTCAAAGCGGTCGCCGTAGCGGCTTTCTAGCTGGGCCAGCTCGGCGTCAAAGATAACGCTGTCGTGGTCGCGGTTGGCGTAGAGCATGCTCACACTGCGCGAGCCGCTGACCAGGGCCGTCTTAAGAATGGATATAACGGGCGTGATGCCGCTGCCGCCGGCAAAGAGAAAAAGATCGCGCTCGCCCCCCCCGTCGCTGCCAGCCCCACCGTGGCCGAGATGAAAGTGCCCGGCCGGCGGCAGCACCCGGAGAACGTCGCCCTCGGCGACGTTCTCGTTCACCCAGTTCGACACCCTGCCGTCTTCCACGCGCTTGATTGTAACCTTGTGCTCGGGGTCACTGTCGGGCGAGCTGGCAAGCGAGTAGCAGCGATCGAGGCTACCGTCCTGCCAGGGCACCCGGAGGGTGAGAAACTGTCCTGCCCTGTAGCTGAACACCTCGGCCAGCTCGACCGGTATGTCAAAAACCAGCGAACAAGCGTCGCTGGTTTCACGAATCACCCGCGAGACGGTCAGTTCGTGCCACTGGTGGCGAGGATCGGGAGAAGACTGCATCAGCGGAGTCTGCTTGCTGCGCGCAGTAGACTCAACGGCAGGGGCAGCTGCCGACAGGCCGGGTAATTGTGTCACGCGACGGCATCCGTGTAGAAAGGGGCGTGGGAAAACGAGAGCAGGTCGAAGCGCTTATCTACGGTTACGCCGAACTTCTCGACGCTGGCGACCTGGCGGGAGTCGCCGCGTTGTTTGACCAGGGCAGTTATTGCTTCGGTGAGGACGTCGTCATCTCGGGGAGCGAAGAACTGCTGTCGATCATGCAGGCGACGGTCATACTCTACGACGGCAGCCCTCGCACCCAGCACGTTACCGGCAACCTCATTCTCGAGTTCGACGACGACAGCTGCCTGGCGCGCTCACGCTACACCGTGCTGCAATCGGTAGAGGCCGGTGAGCTCACGGTGGTCGTCGCCGGTCGCTACCACGACCGCTTCAAACGCGACGACGGACATTGGCACTTCAGCGAACGTCGCGTGTTCATGGATCTCGTGGGCGACGCCTCGCGCCACTCGCGCTTCGAACTCACGACGGGCTGACAGCGCGGGCTTAAGGTGCCGATGGCGGCGAGGAGCGCCTGCGCAGGCGGCGCTCAGTGCGCCGACTTCCCGCGGGAGTGAGGTACACGCGGATCTCCGGGCCGTTGCTGCTCCGCCAGTCGGGGCGAAAAACCTTGACCAGTTCGTTCGATGCAAACACGCGCTGGTAAGCCGCCGCCTGCTCGGGGTAACGCTCGGGGTGGTTAACAAAGCGGCCGTAATCACCGCTGCTCGCCACCAGGTAATCAAAGCCGGCGAGTCCGCCGCTGCGCGCGAGGCCACCGTAGCCCAGGCGGGTTGGCCACAAGCGCCCCGCGGCCAGGGGCGGTGTGTAGTGCTCCAGAGCGACGGTGCTTCGCCGCGGCAGGTTCTGCTGCATCCAGTTCATGGCAAGCAAGCGGGTGTCGGGCAGGCGAGCCAGGCGCAGGTGCGCGGCCGAGCGCGAGGCCTGTTGCCAAGCGCCCGCCACCAGCACGAGCAACAACAGCGAGCGCAGCAGCATCGCGCCCCTGGCTCCACCTGGTTTTGCACTGGCCTGCCAGGCCGTGGCCGCGCCCACCGCCGCCAACGCCCCCAGGGCGGGAAGCAGTACGACCGCGTTGCGCTCAAAGTGCACCGGGTAGGCGCCCATGAAAGCAAAGTAGAGGAGCGGGAAGCCGCCGAGCACGGCCGCCGTCGACCCCGCGCGCATGCACAGGGCCGCCGCGCCAATGCCCGCCAACAACAACTGCGGGCCACCGAACTTTCGCAGCAAGGTGGCCCAGTAAGCCGCGTAGCTCGTGGCCGCTCCCGTCCCGGCTCCCGGATGTTGATTGTAAGCGTCGCTCTGCAGCACGAGGAAGCGCCACAGTTCACCCGGCTCGACCAGGGCGAAGGGAGTGCTGACAAGAAAGGCGCCCACTGCCGCCGCGCCACCCGCCAGCAGGCGGCGGTCGAAGAGCGCCGCCAATGAAAACCCGCGCGACAGGTGAACCGCCACCAGTGCCAACGCCACCAGGCCACCGTTGTACTTGCTGCCGGCCGCGAGGCCAGCCATCGCGCCGGCCAGCAGGTAGTCGCGCACAGCGTCGTGGCCGCGGGCCACGCGCAGGCAGGCCAGCAGGCAGGCGCTTACCCAAAGGGTGGCCGGCATATCGGTGGTGATCAACATCGACTGTCCCAGGTGCAACACCGACACCGCAACAAGCGCCGCGGCGAGCAGCGACCAGGCCCTCGCACCCGCCGCTCGCGCGCAGGCCCAGGCCAGGGCCAGGGTCGCGGTGCCCAGTGCCGCGGTCAGTACGCGCCCCCACCAGTAGTAGTCGGCCATCTCGGGAGCGGCACGTCCGCCCAACGCCGACAAACCGCGCAGCAACCCGGCCACCGCGGCCTGCGCGTAAATATAAAAGGACGGGTAAAGGAAGCCGCCCGGGTGGGCGCTGCCGCTGTCGAGCATACGCAACGCCGGGTCGATGAGCTTGTTCTCATCGGGGTGAAGGAGCAGGGGCAAGCCCCACCGGGCACCCGCCACTCGCGCCAGCAGCGCCACGAGCAACAACAGCGCGAGCAGCTGCCGACCACTGACCCGGCCTTTGATGGCTTCGAACATTGCTCCAATCATGGCACAAATCCGCCGCGTGCACCCCGGCAGGACCACGCCACGGCAAGCGACCTCGCAAGTGTTTGCCGCCGGTAAGCCTTTCGCTTTTCACTACGTCGCCCACGTGGAAAGGTGCGGCATGAGAAAAATACCGCTGATATTCGTCTCGCTGTTGCTGACATCTACCCTTGGAGCCGGGCTCGCAACGGCCGACGACTGGGACCCCGCCGATTTTGCCGACCGCGATGTCCTCGAATTGCGCACCGAGCGCGAGGGTGAGGGCGAGCACTGGTTCAAGGTCTGGTTGGCCGTCGTGGACAACCAGCTCTACGTGCGCCTCGGCGGACGTGCAGCCGACCGTATAAACGGCAACACGGCCGACAGCCTCGGCCTGCGCGTGGCCGCTTCGCAATACGAGGTCAGCGGTACCCCGGCCCCGGACATGGCTGAGAAAGTAGCGGCGGTCATAGCCGATAAGTACCCGAGCGACTTCCTCATACGTTTTTTTCCCCACCCCCTCACCCTGAGGCTTGAACCGGTAGCAGACTGATGCGCGTTGACGGCTGCCCCACTGGCCGGGGCCTGACCTGGTACTCTTGCCACCAAAGGAACGTATCCCACTCATGAAACAACGCAGGCTCGGAAGATCAGGACTCACCGTGTCCGAAATATGCATGGGCACGATGACCTTCGGCAGCATGGCCGACGAGAAGGTCAGCCGTGCCATACTCGACCGCGCGCTCGACGCCGGCGTGGACTTCTATGACACCGCCGAGATCTACCCCGTGCCGCCCGACGCGAAATGGGTGGGCCGCAGCGAAGAGATACTCGGGAGTTGGATGAAAGGCAGGTCGCGCGACTCGCTCATCATCGCGAGCAAGATCGCCGGGCCCTCGGGTGGATGGTTTGTCACACCCTGCCGCGATGGCAAGACCTCGCTCGACCGGCACGCCATCGAACACGCGGTAGAAGACAGCCTGCGACGGCTCGGCACCGACTACATAGACCTCTACCAGACCCACTGGCCCGACCACGAACTGCCGTTTGACGAAGTGCTCGAAGGGCTCGACCGCGTGGTCGAAGCAGGCAAGGTGCGCTACGTGGGCTGCAGCAACGAAAATGCCTGGGGCCTGATGAAGAGCCTGGCCGCCTCCGAAATGTCGGGCGGGCCGCGCATGCAAACCATCCAGAACAACTTCAGCCTGGTCAACCGCCGTTTCGAAGACGAGCTGGCACTGGTGTGCCGTCGCGAGGGCGTGAGCCTGCTGCCCTACAGCCCCAACGGCGGCGGCGTGCTCAGCGGCAAGTACGACGGCGGAAAGGAAGGCGGCAGCAACTGGCCCAAGGGCGCGCGCTTCAGTCTCTACCGCAAGGACGCCAAGCGCGGGGCAGCGATGACCGAACGTTTCGTAAATGAAAAAACAATCGAGACATCCCGCCGCCTGGCGGCCGTGGCCGAGGAGGCCGGCATGGCGCCGCTCACGCTGGCAACCGCCTGGACACTGGCGAAGGACTTCACCGGCTCGACAATAATCGGTGCCACCACGGTCGAGCAGCTCGACGACACCCTCGCCGCCGCCGACGTTACCCTGTCGTTCGACGTTCTCGCGGAGTGCAACCGCATCACGAGCGAACTACGCTACCCCATGGAAGGCTGACCCATGGACGTTGAACGATTCAAGGCCAACGTAGACCAGGCGGTTCTCGACGATCTCCGCGAGCGTCTCGAGCGCACGCGCTTCCCTGGCCAGCTCGACGACGCGCAGTGGAGTTACGGTACTGAGCTGGGCTACCTGCGCGAGCTGGTTGACTACTGGATCAACGACTTCGACTGGCGCGCGGTCGAAGCCCGCCTGAACTCCTTCGACCACTACACCGCGCTGGTTGACGGGCGCCGGCAGCACTTCATCCACCAACGCTCGCCACACGACGACGCGATGCCGCTGGTACTCACCCACGGCTGGCCCGGCTCGGTGCTGGAGTTCATGGACGTCATCGGCCCACTCACCGACCCCACCGCGCACGGCGGGAAGGCCGCCGACGCGTTCCACGTGGTTTGCCCGGCTATACCCGGCTACGGCTTTTCGGAAGCGCCGTCGCAAGCCGGTTTCGATATCCGGCGGGTAGGCGCATGCAACGCCGAACTCATGGAAGGCCTGGGCTACTCGCGCTACGGAGCCCAGGGCGGCGACTGGGGTGCAATAGCCACCTCGTGGCTGGGCCTGGACGACAGCGAGCACTGCGCCGGCGTGCACCTGAACATGGTAGTGGCCGCTCCGCCCGAGGGCGACGACATGCAGGGCTTGAGCGAACGCGAAACCGAGGGCCTCGCGGCCATGGCAGAGTTCATGGAAGAAGGTGCAGGCTACCAGGCCATACAGGGCACGCGTCCGCAGACACTCGGCTACGGACTCAACGACTCGCCCGCCGGACTGGCGGCGTGGATAGTCGAAAAGTTTCACGCGTGGAGCGACTGCGACGGCCGCGTGGAAAACCGATTCTCCAAGGACCAGCTGCTGGCCAACATAACCCTCTACTGGGTGACCGGCAGCATCACGTCTTCCACGCGACTGTACTGCGAGACCCGCAGGGCCGGTCGCTTTGGTGCACTACCCGAGAAGATCAAGGTGCCGACCGGCTGCGCGATCTTTCCACGGGAACTGTTCCGCCCACCGAGGCGCTGGGCCGAAGCCGCGTACAACGTGGTGCACTGGAGCGAGATGGACAGCGGCGGGCACTTTGCGGCCATGGAAGAACCCGCGGCGCTGGTCGAAGACATGCGAACCTTCTTCAGGCAGTTACGCTGACGTGCTCAACCTCGATCACACAGTAATTGTTGTTGACGACATAGAGCAGGCCACCGACAACTACCGTACGCTGGGTTTCAATGTCCTGGCAGGCGGCAGCCACGCCGGCGGCCGCACTGCCAACGCGGTTATTTCGTTTTACGACGGCAGCTATATTGAGCTGCTGTCGTTCTCGAGCGCGGCATGGCGTTACGGGCTACGCGCCCTTGCCAGGGTTGGGCTGCTCGAGCGCGCGTTTGCCAGCCGGCCACGCATCGAGCGGCGCTTTCTTGCGCACGGCGCGCGGGCCGAGGGCCTGGCTGACCTCGCCCTGCTCTGCGACAACAGCAAGCGCACCATAGGCGAGCTCCAAAGCGCGGGGGCGTTCTACGAGGGCCCGGTACCCGGCGGCCGGCGACTGCCCGACGGCCGAGACCTGGCCTGGGAATTTGCCGTGCCTCGCTCGGAAGACCTGCCCTTCCTGATGAGCGACGTGAGCGCCCGGGAGCTGCGCGCGCCCTCGGGCGACGCCTGCCGTCACGCCAACGGCGCGGGGGGCATCGCCCGGGTGGTCATAGCGGTGACCGACCTCGACCGTAGCCGATTGCGTTTTGCGGCCATGAAAAGCAGCGGACTGGAGCCGCTCGCGGCCGGGCCAACCCCTGGTTACATAGCCGAAGACGGGCTGAGGACTGCCGGGTTCCGCCTGGGCTCCACCGAGCTGCTGCTGGTCGAAAGCGAGGACAGCAAGAATGAGCTCGGCCGCCATCTCGACGAACACGGCGAGGGGCCTTACGAGATAGAGTTGCGCACGGTTTCGGGTGCCTACCGCGGCACGCTCAACCGCAGGCTGGCCCATGGCGCACGCATACGCATGATAGCCTGAAATAAACTCGTCACCTGGAGTAAGCCGACCGCTACAGCCGCGTGCTTATACGCTCGACCGCCTCGACCACCTTGTCGCTGATGCCGAAGGCCGACAGCCTGAAGTAGCCTTCGCCGCAGGCACCGAAACCCGAACCCGGTGTACCCACTACGTTGGCCTTGTCGAGTAGCAGGTCGAAGAAGTCCCAGCTCGACACATCCCCGGGCGTGCGCGCCCAGACGTAGGGCGCGTTGACCCCGCCAAACGTGGTGACGCCCACATTATCGAGGCCCTCGCGAATGACGCGGGCGTTGTCCATGTAGTAGTCCACTCGCTGCCTCGTCTCGGCACGCCCGGCTACGGACAACGCCGCCTCGGCTCCCCGTTGCACGACGTAGGAAACACCGTTGAACTTGGTCGAGTGCCTGCGGTTCCACAGCTCGGCCACCGACACGCGGCTGCCACCGGCGTCGCCCTTCAACTCGTTCGGGATGACCACGTAGGCGCAACGCGTACCGGTGAAGCCAGCGCTCTTCGAAAAGCTTCGAAACTCCATGGCCACTTCGCGTGCGCCATCGATCTCGAAGATCGAGTGCGGCAAGGAGTCGTCGGTAATAAATGCTTCGTAGGCCGCATCGTAGAGAAGCACTGCGCCGTGCTTGCCGGCCCAGGCGACCCACTGTTCAAGCAGCTCGTGCGATGCCACGCTGCCGGTAGGATTGTTGGGAAAGCAGAGGTACACCAGGTCCACCGGCTTGTCCGGGGGCGAGGGCACGAAGCCGTTTTCGGCAGTACACGGCAGGTACTCTATGCCGGCGTAGCGCCCCTGCGCGTCGGCCTCGCCGCTGCGTCCCGCCATGACATTGGTGTCCACGTACACCGGGTACACGGGATCGGGCACCGCCAGGGTGGCGTCGCTGGAGAATATTTCCTGGATGTTTCCGCTGTCGCACTTGGAGCCGTCAGAAACAAAAATCTCCTCGGCGGATATCGTGACGCCGCGGGGCGCGAACTCCTCGCGAACGATGGCCTCGCGAAGAAAATCGTAGCCCTTCTCGGGACCGTAGCCGCGAAACCCCTCTGCGCTCCCCATTTCATCTATCGCCGCGTGCATGGCCTCGCGCACGGCCTCGGGCAGCGGCAGCACCACGTCGCCTATGCCCAGGCGGATCAGGTCAGCGCCCGGGTTGGACTCCTGGTACGCGGAAACACGGCGACCTATTTCCGGAAACAGGTAGCCGGCCGCCAACTTCAAGTAGTGTTCGTTAAGACCTGCCATTGGCCAAGGCTACGGCCTTCGCGCGTTGCGCTCAAGCGCTCACCCCGGGACCTGCCCCTGGATCGAGTAGAGGTAGAGAGTGAACAGCACCAGCAGGAAATAGCCCGCCAGCACCGCGGCGCCCTCGTAGTCCTTTGCCAGCCGCTGACCGAAGAACAACGCCAGCAGCGACACTGCCGACAACAACGCGCCCCAGATCGCCAACGCGGCCGAGCCACCCGTGAGCAACATCACTGCGCCGGCTCCCGACGCGAGGCCCGCGGCCAGCTCGAGCAGGGTGACGGTTGTGAGCATTGCGGGTACGACTCCCGACAAGGGCGACGAAGCAAAGTGGCCGGTGAGCCACTCGAGGTTGCCGCTGCGATCGCTCAACTTGTCAATCGCCGACTGCAGGAACAGTACCGACAGGAACACCGAGGCCAGTGACTTGGCCACCAGCAATACCGAAAGGCAGCCGCCCGTGGCTCCCCCCTCACAGAATACGTCCATCATCGCGTTCCTCCCTTTTCAGTGCGTTTCATCTTCTGCAGACATCATCCGGGCGTAAAGCCCAGGCCGTTGGACGACGACCCCTCGCCCGCAGTGAAAGGTTCGGGCATCCTCATCCGCCAGGCCAGTGCCAGCGGAAACACGGTGTAGGGCAGGTTGATCACGAACACCATCAGGAGGTCGGCACGCCCCGATTCACCGATAACTTCAACAGCGAAGTAAACCAGCGTGGAGTATACGATCGCGGCCGAGTAGAGCAGCGCCGGGATGCGTATCCAGTTGAGCCCTTTTACCAATGCGTAGACGAGCAGCGGGTAGAAGGCGCCAAAGACGAAAGCGTCGATCGCGCACATGACGCGCAACCACAACGGGGTGTCGAGAAAGATCGGGTCCCAGGAAGAAGCATAAAAATACCAGGCCCGTCCCAACGGGTCCGTGGCCGCGGCAAGATCAACGCCCAGGACAATGTACATTTCCATAACCAGGGATGTAAACGCGCACAGCGCGAACCACGCCACCAGCAGGACGTCGAAAGGCCTGTGTCTCATCGACAAAATTGCCATCTCCCCTGCGATAGCACCCAGCCGGCAGCCCCACAAGGGGGGGTGGTCTGACTTTTTGCAATGGCTGGGTATTCGGGCAGTCTGTACCCGATAAACTAAGGCGGCCCGCTGCCATCGACGCGACGGGCATACGCAACTGGAGAAACCTGTGAATAGACTCGCGAAAACTACCTGCCTGCTTGCCCTGGCGACCCTGTTGGCCCCCGGATTCCTGGCTCCGCCTCCTTCGGCTGCGGAACAGAAAATCCCCGAGCCCGGCTTGCTCATCGACACTACTAACATCCACGATTACTCGGACATGCTGAGCCCGGCCATGCTGTGGACAGTAGACCGCGGCGTGAAGATTCGCGTGGGTGAATACTCACTCGTGACCATGCCCCCGCCGTTTATGGAGGCCACCGAAAAATACTCGTCCCAGGTGGAGCTGTCCGAGGACCGCAAGGAAATCCGCAACCACGTGGCAGGGCTGCCGTTTCCGCAGATCGACACCAACGATCCCACGGTCGCGACCAAGTTGATGTTCAACTTCAACGCCACCATACGCGTGGACGACCTCGACCTGCGTAACTTTGACTGCGACACCGGCGCTGTCGGCAAAGACGGCCACCCGCTGACAGTTGAACGTCACTTTCTCATCGATCACATCCGTCGCATGTCCTGGTACGAACGCACCGAGGTTGAACCCATGCCCGTCATTCCGGATAACCCCGACAAGGTGCGTTACAAGGAAGCGATGTACCCACTGCTCGAGCCCTTCGATCTCAAGGGTGTCGGCTTCCTGCTCTTCCGTTACAAGGAACCTTCGCGACAGGACGACACCTGGCTCTACCTGCCGCAATTGCGCCGCGTGCGCCGGCTGTCTTCGGCCCAGCGTTCTGACGCTCTGTTTGGACAGGACACCGACATGGACAGCTACGCAGGCTACGCCGGTAAGGTGGGCTGGATGGACTGGAAGTTTCTCGGCGAGAAAAAGATCCTCGGCAGTTTCCACTCAGAGCACCTGCCCGTTAAGTGGGGCGAGGGATCGGGTGATTTCGTGCACGCCGACCTCTGGGAGCCCAGGGACGTATGGGTGGTCGAGGGAGTGTCGCTTCTTCCGCAGTATGCCTACGGCAAGCGGGTAATTTTTCTCGACAAGGAGAGCTACCGCATTCCTTACACCGACATCTATGACACCGCCGGCGAGCTGTGGAAGATGTGGATCAACCAGTTCAAGTACGCCAAGTGCCCCATACCTGACGCCCCCTACTGCCAGGAATACGAAGCGTCGTACAACCCGTCTATAACCATGGTCGACGTGCAGCTCGAGCACGCCACGTTCTGCGCGCTGCCCAGCCACCGTTTCCCGGGCGAGCAGGGCTGGTACTTCAACCTGGGCGACGAGGAAGGCACCACCGCAGATTACTTCTCGCTGGCCAACGTAATCTCGGCCGGCCGCTAAGCCGCTTCGCGCCTGCTCTTTTCAGGGCAGGCGCAGGTGGAATCCGCGCGTGCGGGTGAGGCGGTCGAAGCCGAGCTCGGACAAGGTCAGCCCCACCCCGCTATCCTTCCACCCCGACCACGGCAGCGCCGGGTCGAGAAAATCGCAGCGGTTGAGGAACACCGTTCCTACCTCCAGGCGCCTGCCGATGGCGCGCGAGCGATCGAGGTCACGGCTCCAGACCGAGGCTGTCAGACCGTAGCGGCTGTCGTTGACGGCAGCGATCGCGCTCTCATCGTCGGCTACCCTGGCAACGGCGAGCAGCGGGCCAAAGCTCTCCTCCTTCATCACCTGTGCGTCGGCGGGTACATCGGCGAGCACGGTCGCCTCGAAGTACCTGCCTCGGCCGTCCAACTGAGCGGGCTTGCCGCCCGCGAGCAGGCGCGCCCCTCGCTCCACGGCGTCGGCCACGTGTTGCTCGAGCAGCGCTATCGACGATGCCTGCGCCATGGGGCCCATGCTCGTCGCTTCGTCCATCGGGTCGCCGGGTTTCCAGTCGGCGCTGCGCGCGACCAGCAGGTCGAGCAACTCGTCGTAGACGTCGTCCTGCGCGAATACCCTCTCAACGCCGCAGCAGCTCTGCCCCGCGTTGTAGAATGCACCTTCGGCGAGAGACTCGGCTGTAGAAGATAACTCGGCGTCGGCCCTTACCCACGCGGCGTCATTGCCCCCGAGCTCGAGACCCAGGTCCACGAAACGCCCGGCCGCCGCCTTCGACAACTCGCGGCCTCCCCGGGTCGAACCCGTGAAGGCTATGTAATCAACCCGCGGGTCAGCCACCAGGCGGGCGGTGGCGTCGTGGTCTGCGTGTACCGCTGCCAGGGCGCCCGCCGGCAGCCCGGCCTCGAGAAAAGCTCTCTCGAAGTGGCCGCCGCACAAGGGAGTACGCGAGGAGTGACGCAGTAACACAGCGTTGCCGGCCAGTAGCGCCGGCACCAGCGCGTTGACAGCCGTCAACAGCGGGTAGTTCCACGCGGGCACGTTGAGTACCACGCCCAGCGGCAGGCGCTCAACGAAAAGCTCAAAGCCGTCGGGCCCCTCCAGCGGCTTGTCGGCGAGACAGCGCTCGGCCACCGACTGCATGTAACGCGCGCGCGCACAGCTGGTGGCGACCTCGGCCCTGGCCTGGGACAGCGGCTTGCCCATCTGCAAGCTTATGTCGACGGCCAGGGAATCGCCGTCACGCTCCATTACAGCGATAGCTCGCTCACAGACCGCCACCCTGGTGGCCACCGGAAGCGCGGCCCATTCACGACCAGCCATTACCGCGCGGGCCAGCGCCGCTTCCAATGACTCGCTGCTGTCGAGTTCAAAACGGCAGGCGATTTCGCCGGTGGCGGGATTGTCTACTTCGATCGTCGACACGGCAGGAACTTTTAGCCGTTGCCGCTTTCTCGATCCAGCTTGAAGTCGAAGACCGCTGACTGGCAGCCTGCTAAGGCGAGCTCAGCACGGTCCACGGCGCCACGACCGCCGCGCCCTCAACACTGGATAACGGACCGACGCACCAGAGGTTGCTCGAGGCCGACACTACCTGCCCCGCACTCCCGTTGTTCTGAAGGTCGAGCAGTTGGCCGGCCGGCCCCCGGTTGCGGCAGAACAGATTTCCGCCGCCGCTGCCCTGCAACTTTTCGTCAACAGTGACTTCGCCACCACCCAGATCAACAGCGGCGTTGTCCACGAGCGCAACGCCACCGAAACCAGCTTCGGCGGAGCCCCCGCCACCGTTATCGATGAGCATGCTGTCGGCGATGAGCAGCGACGAATCGGCCGATGCCCGAGCTGCCCGCAGCCCCGAGCCGTAGATTATGGAGTTCCTGATGACTGCCCCGACTTCGCCCCCCACCCTCAAACCGCGGCGGCAGTTAGCCAGCAGCAGGCCATCGAGGTACACCGACTGGCTGTCGCCGGGACCGCTGCTGAAACGCGGCCCGTCGCAGCCCCAGCGGTCACTCGGGGAGCCCGTAATGACACTGTCGCTAAAAAGAAACCGACCGCCCGCAGTCGTACGGACCGGTTGCACGCAGTTGCCTACTACCAGCCGCTCGAAAACGGCGTTGTAGTGCCCCGGCTCGCCGACCTGGCCGACGGCGAGAGAAGAATCGCCGTACAGCTGCAGGCACTTGTCGCAGCCGCCGTTCACCGACACGTCTCGGAACAGGTTCCCCACGCCCGATTCCATCGTGGTGATAGCGTCGTCGCAGTTATCGCTGAAAGCCATTTCTTCGAGCAGGTTGCCGCGGCCCGCCACGTGCACGCCGTCGTGAAATCCCCTGACCGACAGGCGCCGTATAACGTTGTCGTTGCCCTGCAGATCGAGAAACAGTGACCCGGAGTTATCGGAGCTACAGCTGTTTGCCCCGCCGCAGACAGGTGAGAGTTGAAAGATAACGCCGCTGTCGAGACCGTCCACGAGCAAACCGTCACAGGCCACGGTCCGCATCGGGTCTAACGCCGACACCTTGATGACCTTGCCCTTGCAGTCAAAACTTATCCTGTGAGCGTCACCGCCACAGTCGTTGAGTGCCTGCCTGAACGAACTCTCCGTACACGCTATGGCGCAGGAGTAGTCGCCGTCCGTGTTGACGCAATCGGCGTAAGCCGCACACGAGTGACTAGCCGTGGCGCACTCGTCGACGTCAACACAGAGTCCGCCCTGCAACTGGTAACCGGCTTCGCACAGGCAGGCACCGTCCACCCACGCAGCCCCGTACGGACACCAGCCGCAGCCGTTGCCGTCGCACTGCTCGAGCCGGCAGTCGTAGCTGCAACCATCGCCCGAATCCTGGTTAGCGTCGTCGCACTCCTCGGTGGACTGCAGCAGACCATCACCGCACACGACCCCGGCCAGCGGCAACCCGTCGGCCATCAGCAGGGCTACCCCGTCCCTGGCCACCGAGCTTTCCAGTGCGAGGCAATCGCCCCTACGGTTGGCCCTACTCCAATTTCTCGACAGCGAATTGTCTGCCTTGTCCCGACAGGCCAGCTCCGCTCCGGCGGTCGCACCGCCCAGGCTGCGCTTTATGCAGGAGAGATTACGGCGAAGGTAATGCCCGACAGCTCGCACCCTGCGAGTCGAACACGATGAAACCACGGGTGAGCCCGAAAAAACGACTTCCCCCAGAAGTTGATCCATTCCGCCCTGGGCAACCGTCCCCTGGAGAAGAGTCGCCGCACAGGCAACGCCATCGGATCCGTTTGTGCGCAGAGCCGTGAGCACCCGCGCGTCGCGCACTGCCAGCGCGCGGGCCCGACACAGCGCCCATTGATCGGGGCGGTCGGCCCTCACCAGCTTGAGCCAGCAACGGGTCAGCTCCGCGGCGTAGCCGCGCTCGGCTGCCAGGCGCTCCCGCGCGCAGTCGACCACCGCGTGCACAGGCGTCGCAGACAGTACGAGGCCCGCGACCAGAGCCGCAACTACCCCCCTTGTTCTAGCGATCGCTGACACCACTCAATCCCTAGCCTTTGGCGGGGAGCCTCGTCAAGGGGGAAATGCGGCGGCGGGTTTCCCCCTGTAAAATCTTCCGTTAACGCAGCCCTTACAGTAGACCGTCGCCGGTACCCGGAGCCGACGGCGCGCTCCCGATCGGGGGGGGTGGAGAGCCCGCTGGGCTCCTCGCCATAGCCGCCCTGCGGAGCTACACTCAGCCCACCGCACGAGGAGAAAGACCATGGCAGCAGAAGACAACATGATCGCCACGGGGACAGAAGCCCCCGACTTCACCCTCGCCGCCCACGACGGCAGCGAGGTCACGCTGTCCGCGCTCAGGGGCGGCCCGGTAGTCCTGTGGTTCTACCCCAAGGCCGATACCCCCGGTTGAACTATTCAGGGCAACGGATTCCGTGATCGAATCCGCGATTTTGAAGACAAGAACGTAACCGTACTCGGTATCAGCTTTGACACCGTCGAAGAGAACAAGGCCTTCGCCGAAAAGTTCGACTACACTTTCCTCCTGCTGTCAGACGTGGACAGGAAGGTGGGCCTGGCCCTGGGGGCCTGCGAATCTGCGGATGCTGGTTGGGCCGCCCGCATAAGTTATGTGATCGACGAAAAGGGAATCGTAGTTGGGTCGCTAGCCGACGTTGACCCGACCACCCACACCGACGACGTACTCAAACTGCTGGCCGGCTGAAGGCTAAAGGACGTAGCAACAAGATTCCTTCGATGCCACGGGACCGCCTCTACGTCTATTTCTCCCTGAGGAGTCCCTACGCGTGGCTCGGACTGCTGCGCTTGTCGCACGTGCTCGAACGCTACTCGCCGCCTGTGTCCTGGCACCCCATCTGGCCGCGACAGGACCTGCCCTTTGTAGACCCCGTGGCCAACCCGGCCAAGGCCAGCTACCTGGTTGAAGACGTCGGACGGCAGGTGGCCGCGCTGGGTCTCCCGCTCAAGTGGCCCCGGTCTGTCGACACCGACTGGGAGTTGCCCCACGCCTGCTGCCTGGTGGCGGCCGACGAAGGCTTGGCCCTCCCCTTTGCGCTCGACATGTTCAGCCTGCGATTTTCGCACGGACGCGACCTGGCCGATCGTTCGGTCATTGCCGACGCCGCGGACAACTGCGGGCTTGACGCAGAGCAACTCATCGAGAGGGCAAGCAAACAGGCGACTGCCGATCGACTCGATGCCTGCCATGCCGGCGCCCGGCGCAAGGATATTTTTGGAGTACCGTTCTTCGTCTACGGTAAAAAGCGTTACTGGGGTGGTGACCGCGTGGAGTGGCTGCTCAGGCAGCTGATGATCGATAACGGCGACATGAAAGACGAAGCCCTGGCCGACCCGTTGGCGGCGCCCCACGGTTCGCGCTAACAAGTCCTGCCATGAACACCGATCCCGCATCCCAGGCTGGCCCAGTACGCGAGGCGCACCGCATCGACCCCGCGCCCTTGACCAGCTGGCTGAAGGCCAACGTCGAAGGCTTTCAAGGCCAGCTGGACATCACCCAGTTCAAGGGCGGCCAATCCAACCCCACCTACCTGCTGGCTACCCCCGGCCAGCGTTACGTCCTGCGCAAGAAACCTCCGGGCCGCCTGCTCAAGAGCGCCCACCAGGTGGACCGCGAGTACCGGGTGATGAGTGCGTTGGCCGACACCGACGTGCCGGTGCCCCGCATGTACGCGCTTTGCACCGACGCCGAGGTCATCGGCACCGACTTCTACATCATGGAGTGCCTCGAGGGCAGGATATTCCGTGACCCGCGCTTGCCCGAACTGTCGCCAACAGAGCGAACGGCCGTGTACGAATCGATGGGCGAAGTGCTGGCCGCACTGCACAACGTAGACACCACGGCCGTGGGCCTGGCCGACTACGGCCGGCAGGGCAACTACTTTGACCGACAGCTCGGACGCTGGAGCGGGCAGTACCGCGATTCGCAGACCGAGCAGCTACCCGACATGGACACGCTCATCGACTGGCTGCCGGCCAACATTCCCACCGACGACTCCAGCGGCATAGCGCACGGCGACTACCGCCTCGAAAACTCGGTCTACCACCCCGACCAGCCGCGCATGATAGCCGTGCTCGACTGGGAGCTGTCAACGTTGGGTCACCCGCTGGCCGACCTCGCTTACAACTGCATGGGCTACCACGTGCAGAGCCCTACGCAGAGCGGCCTGGTCAACGTAGACTTTGCCGCCACCGGGATACCGACGGAGGACCAGTACGTGGCAAGCTACTGCCGGCGAACCGGCCGCGACGGCATAGACAACTGGAACTACTACGTCGCTTTTTCGCTTTTCAGGATGGCCGCCATAACCCAGGGCGTCTACAAGCGCGGCCTGGACGGCAATGCCAGTTCGGAACTCGCGACCACCTACGGGGAGGTGTGCCGCTATCTGGCCACCCGCGCCTGCGAACTGCTCGAACTCGGCTAGTTGAGCGTCATCTTGCCCGGCGGATCGCCCGGGCTCGTGGAAACCTGCTCAACGGTGGTGTCGGCGGCCGCGGTCTCCGCGGGAGAGGCCTCCCCCACCCCTGCCGCTGCCGATTTGCTGCCGGCCGGCGGCTGGATGTTTACTTCACCACCGCTGGAGGTCAGCTCTTCTGAAGCCGCCTGCGCCGCAGCCTCAAGCGCGGCAAACGATTCGTCGATGGCGTCGATGGCCTCCGATGTATCTGGAAACAAATCGTAGTCGGCGTTCATGCCCCAGTATATCGCACCGTCGTAACTGAGCAGCGCGATGCCAAGCCCCATGTTGTCGAACAACGGCACCACCGGGTAAGTCTCGAGCAGGCGAGCGCCGGCCATGTAAACGGGGAACTGCGGACCCGGCACGTTGGTCACTATCATGTCGAACAGGCGCATACGGGTCACGTTGCGCGTGCCAAGCGCGAGCAGGGTAGACGGGGCCCACTCGGCTACGTCGGTGAGCAGCTCGGCTCCGACCGCCTGCCGCGATTCCTTGAGTTCGCGGGTCTGTTCTCGAACAAGATCGAGCTGCGCTCGTGGGTCGACGCGGTCTACCGGCAGGTCAATGAGCCAGGCGGACACGCGGTTTCCCGGTCGCCCGCGTTCGTCGCTGCCGCGCACGCTGACCGGCGCCAGCACCCTGAAATCTACCGAACCTGGGTTGATCCTGCGCTTGGAGAGCATTCTCTGCACGGCACCGGCCACCACGGTGAGCACGATATCGTTGATAGACCCACCCAGCCGGGCGCGCACCGATTTAACCCGGGCAAGATCCATCGCGTACCAGTCGGCCCTTCTGTGCGGCCCCACTTCGCGGTTAAACGGGATGTCGTCCGCGCTGGCCATGGTCCAGCCCAGCATGCTGGCCACGGCACGCAGGCGCACCAGCAGGTCGCGCTTGGTGTCGTCGGCTTCCTTGAACAAGGCACCCGCGCCCTTCAACAACCTCAGCGGCAGCATCGCGCGGTGGCTCACGCCGTCGGCCAGTAGTTCCCAGGCCGTCGGTACGCGGCGTGGAATGAAGGCACCGGGCTGGGGGCGTTTGCTCTCAGGGTCGACGTCGAGCAGCACCGTCATGAGGTCAACACCGGCCACGCCGTCTATCATGCAGTGGTGCACCTTGCTTATGATGGCAAAGCGGCCGTCGTCCATGCCCTCGACCACCCACATCTCCCACAGCGGCCGGCTGCGGTCGAGGTGGTTTTCCATTATGCGACCGGTCAGCCGCTTGAGCTCCTTGTCTCCACCGGGCCTGGGCAACGCCGTGTGACGAATGTGGTAGTCGATGTTGAAGTGAGAATCGTCTACCCAAACCCAGCGATAACTACCGGGCACCTGAACTATCTTCTGCCTGTAGCGCGGGATGAATGGCAGGGCAGCCCGCACCGCGTCGCGCACCGCATCGGCGTCGATTCCGCCATCGGGATGGGCCAGCTCACCGGCCTCGAAAATCATCGTGCTGCCGATGTGCATCGGGGTGTGGGGCTTTTCGAAGATCAGGAAGGAATTATCGAGCGCGCTCAGGCGCTCAAAGAACATTTTTGACATGCCTTATACCTGCTCTTAAATCACTGTAAATACAAGAAGTTAGGCGCGGCCATCTCCCCTCCCCCTGGTCAGTGGCAGGATCGGCGTCAGCAGGGGGCCAGCTGTGCGCGGACTGATTTGAATGCCGGCGTTCGCGAGCGTGGGTCGAGCCGGCGTGGGACCAGCTGGTTGGCCTCGGGGTAGTACATGGCCAGGTTGCCCGGCCGTATTTCGACAAGAGACACGACCACCCGCATTCGGCCAACACCGGTGTAGACTTCTACCGGGTCGCCATCGGCCAGGCCGAGGGCCGCAGCGTCCTCGCTCGACATCATCACCACGTCGCGCCGGGTGTTGCCGCGATAGCGGTCCTCCTGCTCGTAGACGACGGTGTTGAACTGACCCTCCGACCTCAGCGTAATCAGGGTAAAGGTGCCCGGCTCCGCCTGCTGCTCGACCGGCAGCGGCGTGACCTTGAAGTGGACACGACCATCGTCGGTGGCAAAACGACGCTGGCTGAATCCCCGGCCGGCGACGTGAAACTCCTTGCGACTTTCGTCTATCTCGGCGAGCTGACCGTAGCCTGGCACCACCTGCGCCATGGTGCGCCTGAGCTCGGAATGCGAACGCAGTTGGCCCCAGTCAAAACGGCCTGTCGGAAGCAGTCGCTCGGCCAGCTCGGCCACCACTTCTACCTCCGAGCGAGCCTCGCCACCAGGTGCAGGCGCGCCGCCGTCGGACATGCGCACGAGGTTGAACATACTCTCCTGTGTTGTCGGCTGTTGCTCTTCGTCGCGCGCGAGCACGGGCAGCAGCAGGCTCGTTCGCCCGCGGCCCAGCAGGTGCCCCACGTTGAGCTTGGTGGCCATGTAAACCGTCGTGGATATGCGTCCGAGCGCACGCGCTGCCCACTCGCTGTCGGGATTGCTGGCAAACAGGTTGCCGCCGAGCATGAAGGCAGCACCAATCCTACCCTGCTCGGCTGCCTCCATAGAAGCGTAGGTATCCAAGCCCTTACCGGTGGGAGCGGCCACGCCATAAACTTCCTCGAGTTTCGAGGCGAAGGCCTGCTTGACCGCCGGAGCCACCCCGCAAGAGCCCACCCCCTGCACGTTCGAGTGCCCCCTGAGCGGCAGTAAACCCGCGCCGGGTTTTCCAAGCCAGCCACGAGCCATGGCGAGATTGGCCAGGGCCGCCACTGTATTGCTGCCGTCCACGTGGTGGGTAAGGCCCATGGCCCAGGCCGCCACTCCGTTTTCGGCAACGGCCAGCGCGTCCACTGCGCGCTCAAAATCAGCCGCGTCTACCCCGCTGCGCTGCACGAGCGCGCCGATATCATAACGCGACAGGTCGGCCTCGAGCTCGTCCCAACCGCTCGAGTGCTCGGCTATGAACGTCCTGTCGGTCGCCCCCTTGTTTACCAGCGCCAGCAGCATGGCCTTGAACAGGGCAGCGTCCTCACCGGCGTGGGGCTGCAGGTAGATGTCGCTCACCGTGGAGCCGAACAGCATGCTTCGTGGATCCGACGGAACGTGAAAACGCAGCAGTCCGTTTTCCTTAAGCGGGTTGACGACGATCACCACGCCGCCGCGACGGCGGATCTCGACCAAGCGGGTAATAAAACGCGGGTGGTTGCTCGCCGGGTTGGCGCCGGCCAGCAACACGAGGTCGCAGGAGTCAAGGTCATCGAGCGTGACCGACGCGGTGGACGAGCCGTAGGCTTCGGTCAGGGCCACGCCCGAGGCCTGGTGACAGTAGTACGAGCAGTTGTTGATGTTGGCCGTACCCCAGGCCCGGGCCACGAGCTGCATCAGGAACGCCGACTCGTTGCTCGCGCGTCCCGAAGAATAAAAAAACGCACTGTCGGGACCGGCCGCCTTGAAGCCGGCTGCCGCGCGGTCGAGCGCCTCGTCCCAGCCCACGCGAACAAAATGCGTCGCGCCGGGCTCGGCCAGCAAGGGGAACGACAGCCTGCCCAGGGATTCGAGCCCCTGGGAGCCGAGCGCGCTTATCTGCTCGAGGGTATTGTCAGCAAAAAAGCGTTCAGGAATCGCGTCGGCCATGTCGGCCGCCTGGGCCTGTATGCTTTTCTTGCAGACCTCGGGCCAGCGCCCCGCTTCGCTGACCATGCCGCCGGCCTGCCCGCCCATGCCCAGGGCGCAGGTCTTGCACGCGTTTCGGCTTGCCAGGCGACGGTATAGTGCGAGTACGCCGCCCGCCTCGCGGCCCTTGCGCAGACTGTACGCGAGAGCGGCCATGCCGCCGCCGCTCGCTGGCCGGCGTTCAGACATGCCCCATCAATCGGCAGGTTCGAGCATTACCAACGGTATCTCCCGGTCGGTCTTGCCCTGGTAGCCAGCGTAGTTCGTGAAGTCGCTGGTTATCGTCGGCCAGAGGCGTTCGCGCTCTTCGCGGCTCGCGACACGCGCGTTCATCTTGCGATCAGCAGAGCCCTGCATGGTCACCACCACCCGGGGATTATCCCGCAGGTTGAGAAACCAGTTGGGGTGGTGGTCTGCTCCACCCTTCGACGCAACGATGACGATCGCATCGCCATCCCGGTGGGGCGATGTCAGCATCACCGAGCGGGGCTTACCCGACTTGCGACCGATGGTGGTCAATTCGAGCACCGGCATATCGGCCGCCGTCCAGCCCAGTCTTCCCCTGCTCAACTTGAGCAGGCAGCGGTGTGCAGAGTTCATAAACCTGAGGGCCCTGTTACTTGGCATCTAGTTATCCTCCCCGTAGATCGCGTCGACCAGGCGGTAGGCCCGTGGGTCGAGCAGTATGTGCGGACCCATGCGGTTCATCACGTATGCAAAGCCCAGTCTCCGCTCGGGGTCGTAAAAAGCCAGCGAACCGCCCGCACCGGCGTGGCCGAAGCTCCCCTCGCCCGAACCGAACGACATGTGCGGCTGCGGCAACATGAATCCCACCGAAAAACGCGTTTCCAGTTCCAGCACCGCGTCGGGCCCCTGCGCCAACTCACGGCCGCAGGTGGCGATAGCCTCTGCCGAAAGCAACCCAGCCGCGTTGCCGTAGATCCTGGCCAGCGACAGGGCCGAAGAGTGACCGTTGGCACCCGGCACCTGGGCTCCGCGCCAGGCCCGCGAGTTAACGGCGCCCGGTTGCATGAGCGCGGGCGGGTTGGTGAAGGCGCGGGCGGTGAGGCCCTCGAGGTCCGACATCATTAACTCGACCAGGTTGGGCTCGCCCGCGGGCACGGGGTCGGTGGACAACTCGCCCATCTCGGCGCAGCGCGCGTCCAGTTCCTCGCCGAAGCCGAGATAAAAATCGGCTCCCGAGGGCGCCGCGATTTCTTCGCGTATGAAGGTGGCCACGTCGCGACCATCAACCCGACGTACAAGTTCGCCCCCGAGCCAGCCAAAACTAATCGCGTGGTAACCGTGTTTCTCGCCCGGCGTCCACCAGGGCTTCTCGGCGGCGAGCACCGCACAGATACCGTCCCAGTCGTAACCCGCGTCGGCTTCCAACTGTTGCCGCACTGCCGCCAGTCCGGCCTGGTGCGACATGAGCTGGGCCACCGTGATGTCCTGCTTGCCCGCCGCGGCAAACTCGGGCCAGTAATCGGCCACCGGCGAGTCCAGCGATATCTTTCCCCGGTCGACAAGAACCTGCACCGCGAGCGCGACCATGCCCTTGGTTGTAGAAAACACGTTTACTATCGTGTCTTCCTGCCAGGGCTCGCCACCCGGGGACTTGCTGCCGCCCCACAGGCTGGCCAGCACTTCGCCGTTTTCCACCACTGCCACGGCGGCGCCGATCTCGCAGCCGTCGGTAAAGTTGGCCTCGAAAACCTGCCGCAGCCTGTCGAGCCGAGGGTCGCAGTGTCCGTTCACAGTGCTCATAGCCATGTTCTTTCCTTTCTCGAATCCAGGTAGCAGTTGTCCAGGTGAGGGTTGTCCAGGTGATGGTTACCGAGTCGGCAAGCCGCGGTCAGGAAGCCTCGGCCACGAGGCTGGGCAACTGGTAGCCCTCTTCTTCGAGCGCCGCACGTATGACCTTCTTGTTGATCTTGCCGGTCGAGGTCAGGGGAATAGAATCTCGAAACAGCACGTCGTCGGGCAGCTGCCACTTGGCAAAGCGAGACTCGCAGTGCTTGAGTACCTCGTCGGCATTGAGCCCGGCGCCTTCGGCCACCACGACGATGGCCACCGGCCGTTCGTCCCACTTCGGGTGAGGCTGGGCCACGACGGCGGCCTGCGCAACCGCTGGTAACGAAACGATGTGGTTTTCGAGATCCACCGACGAGATCCACTCGCCGCCCGACTTGATCATGTCCTTGGAGCGATCGGCGATGATGAGGTACTCGCCCTCGTCTATCTTCGCCACGTCGCCGGTAACCAGCCAGCCCTCGTGAAACTTGGTCGGCTGCGGATCGTTGTAGTACTCCGACGCGATCCACGGGCCACGGATGAGTAATTCGCCAACGGCCTCGCCGTCGTGGGGCAGCGGCTGGAACTCCTCGTCGACTATTTCAATATCGAGACCGGGAATGAGCTGCCCCGCCTTGGCTATGTTGGCAAACTGTTCGTCGAGAGACAGCTCGTGGTCGGCGTACTTGGCAACCCGGCGCGATATTGTTCCCAGCGGGTTTGTCTCGGTCATACCCCAGCCCTGTATCATCTCCACGCCGAGTTCATCCCAGAACCAGCGCATGAGCGAGGCCGGCGGTGCCGACCCGCCGCAGGTCACGCGGTTGAAGCGCTCGAGATTCCAACGGTCGGGCTCGGCCTGCACGGCGGCCATCACGCCCTGCCAGATGGTCGGCACGCCGGTCGATACCGTGACGCCCTCACTGGCGTATAGGTCGAGCAAGGCCACCGGATCCATGGCACTGCCGTTGAGCACCTGCCGGCAGCCGGTCATAAGGTTGGCGAAGGGAACGCCCCAGCCCATCGCGTGAAACATTGGCACCACGCCCAGCACGCAGTCGGTGGCCGACAAGCCCAGCGCGTCGGTCATGCACACCGCCATGGTGTGCAGGTAAGTGCTGCGGTGGGTGTACATCACGCCCTTGGGATTGCCGGTCGTACCGCTGGTGTAGCACAGACCCATGGGCGAATTCTCGTCGAGCTCGGGCCAGCTGCAATCGTCGAGCTGGCCAGCAATAAACTCCTCGTAGTCCACGGTCTCTACACCGGCTAGCGGGCCGTCTCCCGAAACCGCGTCACCGTCCGAACACACGACGATCTTTTCAACGCAGTCTATCTTCCCCGACAGCGGGGCCAGCAACGGCAACAGGCTCTCGTCGGCCACGATCACCCTGTCCCCCGCGTGGTTGATGATGTACTCGAGGTCGGCAGGGCCCAGGCGTAGGTTGAGCGTGTGCAGCACCGCGCCCATCGAGGGCACGGCCTGGTACATTTCGAGATGGCGGTGGTTGTTCCACTGGAAACTTGCCACTCGGTCTCCGTGGCCGATGCCGTAGCTGCCCAGGGCGTTGGCCAATTGACACGCACGCTTCCTGGTCACGGCCAGCGTCTGGCGGTGGATGCCGTCGGCCTTCAGGGTGACAACCGTTTCATCGGGCGCAACGCGGGCGCCACGGTCGGTCAAGCGGTGCATCAAGAGTGGGGTACGCTGCATCGTCATCGTTAGTTTCTCCTGGGTGGGGCGGCTCGAGAATCCTCGCGAACCGCCCTTTTTAGACCGGATACCGTGGCTTGGGCAAGTGCTGGCGCCGGCGCAGCCTTCTTTTTCAGGCAGCGGCGATGAAGTCGACGCCGTCTGTCCAGCCACGCTGGCTTACCCAGGCGCGTATCCGCTCGCGAGCACCCGCCTGTCCAACCGCCGCAACTGCCAGCGGCCGGGGCTCAAGCAGGGCTAGATCCTCCATTGAGATAACCGATAGGCGCCGCCCCTCCACCAGAACCGAGCCCCCCTGCTTGCGCGGATTGACCTCGGCAAAGCCCCGCGGGCAGCGCCCTTCGCGAGCCAGTCCCCGGGCCAGTGTCTTGCCCACCGGGCCGGCGCCCAGCAGCCAGCAGTCCTGCTCCTCTCGCGCGGCTTCGCCCAGCCAACCAGCAAGAAAGTACGCCCGCGCCCGCGCGAAGGCCTCCTCGCTGTAAGCCTCGTCGTTGCGCCACGACTGGCCGTCGTGCAAGCGCCAGCGGTAGAGCAGGCCGGGCAACGAAGCCAGCTCGTGTCCCGCGGCCAGCGCCCGCAGCACGAGATCCCAGTCCTCGGGCCAGCCGCGGCTGCACCACCCTCCGAGTTGGCGAAGTCTGCTGCTGTGCAGCATCAGGGTCGGATGCAGAACCGGGCACTCCACGAAACGATCCCGCCCCAGCTCGGCAGTGGTCGTCAGAGAACCCTGCCAGTCAAGATAACGGCGCATGCCGTCGTTCATGCGATCGCCAGGAAAAGCCTCGACAGCACAACCAACGGCGAACAAGCGTGGGTTGTCGCGCAACGCCCGCTGCTGCTCGGCAAGGCGCGTGGGCCGGCAACAGTCGTCGGCGTCCATACGCGCGATCAAGGGCGCCTGCGCCAACTGCAGACCGTAGTTGAGCGCGTCGACAATGCCGCGGCCCGGGTTAGCCACCAGTAGTATCCTGCTGTCACGCCCGGCCGCTGCCTCGAGCACGGACCGGCTCGCGTCGCTGCTGTGATCGTCGACCGCCAGCAGCTCCCAGTCTTCCAGGGTCTGCGAGGTCACAGAATCCAGTGCCTCTCGCAGCCACGCGGCGGCGTTACGCACGGGCATGAGCACGCTGACTTGCGGCGGTCGCCGCTTCTGCCATTGCTTCGGTTGGCCCACGACCGGATAGTGTCGGCAGCATGGCAGCAAGGCAACGCAGTTTCTGGGGCTGGGGTTACGAGGGCGAGGGGCCGTCGGAAGAACAACGTCGTGCCATCGCCGGCGCGCTGGCCGAGCGCTTCGGCGTCGAGGCCCCCGAACCCGCCACTCCACCGCGGCTCGAAGACCTCGACCTGCGCCAACCGCGCCTGTCCCCACCCTCGTCGCTCGAGCAAGCCTGCTCACAGTCGCCATACGAGCGCGCGCTGCACAGCTACGGGCGTAGTTTTCGCGACGTGGTGCGTGGGCTGGCCGGAGATTTCGGCAACCCGCCCGACGTCGTTGCCTACCCGGCCGACGAAGACGAGCTGTGCTCGTTGCTCGACTGGGCCGGTGACCAGGGCGCGGCCGTGATTCCCTTCGGTGGTGGCTCGAGCGTGGTGGGCGGCGTGGAGCCGGCTGTCGGCGACAGCTATGCCGGTACGGTGACCGTCGACCTGTCGCGCATGGACCGCGTGCTCGAGATCGACCGCGAGTCGCGCGCCGCGCGCATACAAGCGGGGGTCTACGGCCCCGCTCTCGAAGACCAGCTGCGGCCACACGGGCTCACCCTGCGACACTTTCCCCAGTCGTTTGAGTTCTCGACACTGGGTGGCTGGATCGCCACGCGCAGTGGCGGACACTACGCGACGCTGTACACCCACATAGACGACTTCGTGGAATCGCTGAGGGTAATAACGCCTTCGGGGAGCATAGAGTCACGGCGCCTGCCGGGCTCGGGCGCCGGCCCCAGCCCCGACCGCATGTTCATCGGTTCGGAGGGCACGCTGGGAATAATAACCGAAGCCTGGATGCGGCTGCAGGACAGGCCCAGCATGCGGGCATCGGCCTCGCTGCGTTTTACCGATTACGAGCAGGCCTGGCGGGCCGTGCAGGCGGTATCGCAGTCGGGGCTGTTCCCCGCCAACCTGCGGCTGCTCGACAAGGTGGAGGCGGCGCTCAACGGCGCGGGTAACGGCGACGACCACGTTCTTATAGTCGGCTTCGAATCCGCAGACCACCCACCCGACGCGTGGATGGCACGGGCGCTCGAGTGCTGTCGCGACCACGGCGCCAGCCACGACGAGGGAGCCGGCGCCACCCGCAGCGACCAGGCGGGCAACCGCGAGGGAGCAGCCGGGGCCTGGCGCAAGTCGTTCCTGCAAGCGCCCTACCTGCGCGACGCGCTGGTGACGATGGGCTTTATAACCGAGACCTTCGAAACCGCCATAACCTGGGATCGCTTCGAACAGTTTCATTCGGGCATCATCGAGGCCGTCAACAAGGCACTGGCCGACATTTGCGGAGGCGGGCAGGTGACCTGCCGCTTTACCCACGTGTACCCCGACGGGCCTGCTCCTTACTTTTCGATCATCGCGCCCGCGCGCGCCGGCGCCCAGCTGCAGCAGTGGGCCGAGATCAAGGCAGTCGCCGCCGCGGCGGTAATAGACCTTGGTGGTAGCATAACCCACCACCACGCAGTCGGCCGCGACCACCGGCCCTGGTACGAAAAACAGCGCCCCGACGGGTTCGCGAGAGCCATGCTGGCCGCGCGCGCCGAGATGGATCCGGCCGGGATGCTGAACCCCGGCGTGTTGTTCAAGGCGCCCTGAAGAGTTGCCGACCGTCGGCGAGCATGGCCAAAGCCACGGCGCAGTGCAGTGCCGCGCCCACGGACAGCACCCCCTCGTCGAGTTTCATGCGATCGGAATGCAGGGGGCCGCCGTCTTCGACACGACAACCGAGAAACGCCATCGCTCCCGGCACACGGTTGAGCACGTATGAAAAATCTTCGGCACCCATCATCGGGCCGGGCATTTCGATACTGCGAAGACCCAGCCCCCCGGCAACGCCAGCAACCAGCCGGGCCGCGTACCCGTCGTTAACGGTAGGTCCGTAGCCTTCGGCTATGTCGACCTCGGCCGTGAGCCCGCGCGCGGCCGCAACTCCCGCCACCACGCGGCGCAACTGGTCGTGGGCGCGCTGCCGTCCATCGTCGCTCAGGCAGCGTATCGTTCCCTGCAAGGTGGCACGCGGAGGAATGACGTTGAAGGTACTGCCCGCTTCGACCCTGGTGACACTGAATACAACGCGATCGTAGGGGTCGGTCTCGCGGGCCATCGCGTGCGACAACCCGTCGACGATCGGCCCGATACCAGGTATCGGATCCGCGGAAAGATGCGGCACCGAGGCGTGTCCCCCGCGACCGTCAAGATGAATCTCAAAGATATCGGCCGAGGCCATGAAGGTGCCCTCTCGCCATGACACTGCCCGCGACGGCGAGCTGGGGTCAACGTGTATTGCGAAGGCCGCGTCTACTCCCTCCAGGGCTCCCTCGTCGAGCATGACCACCGCTCCCCAGTGCCCCTCTTCGCCGGGCTGGAACATCAACCTCACCGTGCCGGCAAAGTCGGCACGTCGCTCCTGCAACAACGACGCGGCACCGAGCAGCATTGCCACGTGGGCGTCGTGTCCGCAGGCGTGCATGCAACCATCGCGCTCGGAGCTGAAGTCAACGCCGCTGTGCTCGGTCATGGGCAGGGCGTCGGTGTCGGCCCTGAGCGCGACCACCCCCGCCGGCCGCTGGCCCTCGACTGCTTTGCCCTCGCCGACGATGTCGGCCACCACCGAGCTGCAACCTTCGCCGCTGCGGGCGCCGCTGATGCCCAGCCGTTCGAGCTCCCCCAGTATCAACGCCTGCGTGTCGGGGTTGACCAGGCCGAGCTCCGGGTTGACGTGCACGCGCCTGCGCAACTCGACCAAGCGCTCGGCATCGCGGCCGGCCGCGGCCAGGAGTTCGTTGTCGTCGCTCATTACTCCTGCCGCCCCTGCTCAGCTTGCACCTGTTTGAGCCGGCGGTTGACGATGTGGCGATAGAGGTCGAGCTCCTGGGCACCGGGCAGCGTAAGCACGTCGCCGTCTACCACCACCGTCGGTATGCCGGTGATACCGAGCTCGCGGGCCTCGGCGAAATCTTTCTGCAGTTCTTCTTCCAGCGCCGGGTCGTGGAGGTCAGCCTCAAAACGGACCTGGTCCAGGCCCAGCTCCACGGCGACCTCGACCAGCGTGGATCGATTACCCGGGTCGCGGTGTTGTTCGAAGTAGGCCTTCATCAATGCCAGGTGGTAGTCGGTGAAGCGTTGCTGGCGGGCGGCCGCCTTGACGGCGATGCCCGACGGCAATGACCACGGGGTGGGTGGCTCGGCCGAGCTCCAGGGATACGCAAAAACCGGCGAGCCCGGCATCGACTCGGGACGCGCCCAGGACGCGGTATAGCCGGTAAACTTCTCCAGCGAGGTCGCGCGTTGTTGCGGGCGCAGCATATAGCCTCGCCAGTTAACGATCAGCTTGTCACCGAACTCATCCTCGAGGGTGCGCAGGCTCACGGCCGCGACATAGCACCAGGGTCAAAGAACGTCCGACCAGACTGTGAAACGGACCTCCATCAGCCGGTCATCATGCCAGCGAGGTCGGTGTCCATCCATTGCCGGATGGAGGCCACCACGGGCCCGCGTGCATCCTTGCGAGTGAGGGCAAACGCACCGCGGCTGAGCTGGGCCAGGCGCGCGGCGTCTTCAACAGCCGCTGCTATAACATCGCCGGGCTCCACGACCTGGTCGAGAAAGCCGATGTCCACCGCCTCGGCGGGATTGTAGAGCCGGGCCAGTTGCGTGGCCTCGTGCAGGTCCTTGCGGGCCAGGCGCTCGCGCGCAAGCACCAACGCAAAATAGGGCAGGTTCATTCCGATGGCTGTCTCGTTGAGCCCCAGTTTGAAGTCACCAGCGGTGCCCACCCGCTTGTCGACCGACAGGAGCAGCATGGCTCCCAGCGCCACCGCGTGGCCGGTGCAGGCCACCACCACCGGGCGCGGGCTGGCGTAAAACCGCAGCAGCATCTCTATGCCGCTGGTCAAAAGAGCCAACGCGCCCTCGGGGTCGCCGGTGATGACCTTGAGATCAAAGCCGCCGGACAACCGCCCCTCGCGACCACTTATGACCACCGCCCCGGCGTCGGCTTCATCGACTTCGTCGAGCAGTGAATTCATGCTCGCTATGGCAGCGGGCGAAAACGCGTTGGCCTTGCCGTCATCCATATGGATATGGGCCACGCCGTCTTCGATGCTAAGCGTTATGTTGTTGTCAGCCATGCGGGCAGTTCTAGCGGCGATCGCCTGCTGAAAAAAGGCCGCCGGCAGTAATCGGCTTTCCGGCCAGCGGCGCGTTCAGCGCCCGGCCGCGACCTGCGACAACACGGTGCGAATGCGCGCCGCGTTGACACCGAGGTCGCCGCGCCCGTCGCGAGAACGAGAGCGCACGTCTACCTGCGTGCCTTCATCAATGGCTCGCACCCGGACAACTACATCGTCCACGAAGTGAAAAATCGACGAGGTGGCCGATGCCTCCAGGCGCCCGCTCGCCCTGTCCACATCGGTTACGGTCGTGCTCGCGAGGTCTTCGAGCGCCGCCTGCACCCGGTCGAATACCAGGTCGTAAGGCTGGGTGAGGAGCAGCGGGGCAAGATCGGCGTCGGATTGGCGCTGCTGGGCGGCGAACTCTTCGCCGGGGTAAGCCATCGGGTTGCCTTCGTTAGCGGGATCTTCGAGCGCCTTCACGAAGACCGGGGGGTCGTTGATGTCGGTCGTAAAATCGTTGATGGGCGGAGCGTCGGCCCCCTGCCCCGAGAGCGCTACCAGCAATGCCACGACCATGCTGCCCGACACCAGGGCACCAGACACCGCATCGCCACGACCGTCGAGTCCGGCAGCAGCGCGGGTCGAGTAAAGCCCCAGCAGCGAACAGACCAGCGCCAGCAACGACAGCAGCATGGCCAGCGCAAAACCGCCAAAGCCGGCCATCGGCGATATGACCTGCACGAAGGCTGCGGCCACCGAGCCCACGCCCAGGGCCATGCCCACGAGGGCGAGCAGTCTACCCACTGCCGCGATGCGCGAAGAACTGTTACCCACTGTAGCCATGGCCTCGTATCCCCCTCTTGCTATATCGGCAGCGGCGGTGACCCGCAGGCGCCGGACTCAATCCCGGTTGTTGTCATTCATTGTCGACAGTGAGGTTGTCGGCCACGTCTTCTACTCCGCGCACGGCTTCGGCCAGCTTGACCGCCTTACGACCAACCTTGCGGCTGGGCACCTTGCCGAACAACTTTACATTGCCGTCGTGGCTGTCGACCTTGATGTCCCACACGCTTATCTCATCGTCCGCGGCGTAGGCAGCCTTGATACTCAGCTCTATGCCGGTGTCGTCTATGATCTGCCCTACCGGGCGGTCGTCCTTGCCGGCGTAGTAACCACCGGCGGCCGCGCCGCCCAGTGCAACCGGCCAGCAGCCGGCCAGCAAGCCACCCAGCAGCAGCGGTACAACGGCCAGCGCAAGGCGGGACAAGAAAGTGGAACCGACGGGTTTGAGGTTATTTTTTATCACGCCGCACCTTTAGCATGTACCGCCGGTAAGCGGCAGCCAGCGCCTTATCCCTCGGCGCCCTGCCCCGCCCAGGGCCTGTTGCCGTAGTTGTCCAACGACACGACATCGCCCACCGGACGGCGGGTGGTGGGCCCGTAACGTCCCCGCGGCCAGCCCAGGGGAATAACCGCGCAGGGGGTGACCTTCCACGGCAGGCCGAGAATACGACGGGCCTTTATGGTGCTCCACAGGGGCAGGGTTATCAGCGCCGCGCCCAGCCCGGCCGCGCGCGCGGCCAGCAACAGGTTCTGGACCGAGGGGTAGATCGAACCGTACAAGCCCGTGGCTGCCATGGGAGGCCACGGCGGAATGATGCTCCTGAGGCAGGCCACAACGATCACCGGGATGTCTTCAAAATGATCGGCCTGCCACTGCACGGCATTCAGGATGCGCTGCTGGCCCTCGTCGTTGCGCGCCAACCAGCGCCCGAGGCCGCCGTAGATTTTCCACATGCGCATATTCTGCCGCCCCAGTGCGGCCTTGACCGCGGGGTCCCTCACGACAACGAACTCCCAGTTCTGCGCGTTCGAACCGGTGGGCGCCTTGAGCGCCAGTTCGAGCAGGCGCAGCACCAGGCCATCATCTACCGGGTCGTCGGTGAGTCGGCGTATCGCCCTCTGCGTGCTCATCGCCTCGGCCAGTGGCATGTCCAGCGACACCTCGGCCCCGGGGCGCTTCTCGCCTGCGGGCGGCTGTTCGCCTATCGGCGGTTGTGACTGTTCGCTTTGCTGATCTTCCATGGGCGGCATTTCTCCTTGCGAAAGCTGTTCTCGCGACCCGCAGTGTAGCCTGCTGTTGACCCTTGGCAAGGCCGGCTTGCCACCGCCTTCCAGTTTTGGCAGGGCTCGGCTAAACATGGGTCATGCAATCCCCCACCCACAGCCGAGCGCCTCTCTCTTCGAGCGAGGTCGCCTGGTCAAAACGGGCCGTGGCCCGGGTCGCCCTGTGGATGCAACGCAACACGCCGGGTATCTACCAGTGGCACGCCGCCCGCGAGAACCACCGCTGGCACAGCGAAGTCCCATTTTCGCCCCTGCTGAAGCCGCTGAAGCAATGCCGGGTAGCCCTGGTGAACTCGGGCGGACTCATCCTCGACGACCAGCAGCCCTTCAACCTCGCTGTCGAAGAAGGCGACTGCAGCTACCGGGTGATACCTGGAGATGCCGACCCCGCCCGCCTGGTGGTCAGCCACATGTTCTACGACGCGCACAATGTTGAACTGGACAGCGGCGTGATGCTGCCACTGGCTGTGCTCAAAGACTTCGCCGTGGAGGGAAAGATAGGCAGCGTGGGTCCCCGTCACTTCAGTTTCAGTGGCGGCATTCCCGACCCTGGCGAGCTCATCGAGCGCTACGCCCCTGAGGTGGCCGAGGCCATGGTCTCCGACGAAGTGGACCTCGCGATACTCACGCCGGCTTGAGGCTACTGCCACCGGGCCGTCGGCCTGGTAGCTAGAGCCATCGAAGAGCGCGGCATAGCCACCCTCATGGTCACCCTGCTGCCCGAAGCGACGCGCAAGCTCGGGGTACCGCGCACGTTGCACTTTCCTCGACCACTGGGAACCCCCATAGGTCGACCAGGTGACAGGCAAACCCAGGCTCACGACCTGGAGCTATGCCTGCAGGCAGCCGCCCAACTTGGTCGCGAAGAAATGGCCGAGTACAACGGCGACGAGCTGAGCTACCCCGTATAACAACGCTGCCCCCTGAAACGAAAAAACAACGATGGCCATAGACCCCGTAAAACGATTCAATCGCTGGTTCTCCGAAGCCAGGCGAGCCGGCATAACCCTGCCCGAAGCCTGCGCCATGGCCACTGTAGACAGCCGCGGCCGCCCAACGCTGCGCTACCTGTTACTCAAGCAGGCCGGCCCCGACGGTTTTGTTTTCTATACCAACGCCCAGAGCGACAAGGGCGAGCAGCTGCGCAACAACCCGGCCGCCGCGCTGGCGTTCTACTGGGATGCCACCGGACGACAGGTGCGCATAGAAGGAACCGCCACGCTGCTATCGGCCGCGACGGCCGACAAGTACTGGGCCACCCGTCCCCGCGGCAGCCAGCTGGCCGCGGCTGTATCGCAACAGAGCCGAACTTTGTTCGACCGCTCACGGATGATGGCCGAGTATCGTCACCTGGAGAAAAACAGCGAAGGCCAGGACATCAAGCGCCCCGACTACTGGAAGGGGTACTCCATCAAGCCTCGGCGCATCGAATTCTGGACGCGGCGGGAACCACGACTGCATCACCGGGAATTGTTCGTAAGGCGCAACGGGGAGTGGACCAGCCGCCTGCTGCAACCCTGAAGACCACGTTCCACCGCACCGCAGATCACACAAAGGGCTGGCGCTGTTGACCACGGCCCCGCCGACGCAGACAATGGAGACCCCGGGGGAGAACAACAATGGAAACGCGATTGACGATGGTTATACGAATTCTGTTGGGCCTGGCGATGTTCGTGTTCGGACTCAACAAGTTCCTGCACTTCATGCCCACGCCCGAGCACCACGGTGCGGCGGCTGAGTTCCTCGGATCACTGGCTGCCTCCGGCTACATATTCCCAATGGTTGGAGTGGTCGAGACCGTGTGCGGCTTCCTGCTGTTGACCGGCCTGTTCGTGCCACTGGCGTTGATCCTACTGGCGCCGGTGACGTTAAACATCGTCGCCTTCCACGCCTTCCTCGATCCGGCCGGCATAGCGGTGGCCGCGCTGCTGGCCGTGCTCCACGTTTACCTTGGCGTGGCCAACATCGACCGCTTCAACGCCCTGCTGCGTTCCAGGTAGCCGCCCTGTCTCCGGGCGGCCGACGGACAGGCTTTGGGCCAAGCAGCCCCCCTACCCCCCCGGCCGGGGGTGCGTAGATGCGACTTTCTTCATGCGAACGCACCCACTGCCGAAGCACAAGCGATTTTGTGCTTGACAGAATAGCAACCAATTTCCTAGGCTTGTACCGGGCGTGTCTGCTTTGACCCGACCCCTTGAACTGTGAGTGCAGCCCGGTGCCGAGCGGGAAGGCCACGGCCTGACAGCGATGCCCCGTTGGAGGAAATTGCCGTAATGAAAAACGTACACAACTCGTCGTTAGTGGCCATGCGGGCCGTGGCTTCGTTATTTTTTGCAGCCTTGGTTTTTACCGGCGGCGTGCTGCTCCAACCGGCCACCGGGTCAGCAGCCGCGCTCACGAGCAAGCTCGAAGGCAAGTGCGTTTCAAAGGTGTCCAAAGCTGCCACCAAGGCCGCCGCTACCACGGCCAAGTCACTGGCCAAGTGCCGCGACGCCGACATAAGCGGAAAGGCGGTAGGCTCGTGCCCGGACGCCAAGGGCCAAGCGAAAATAGACAAGGCCAAGGCCAAGGCCACGGCGACTGCTGCCAAGAGCTGCGGAAGCACCTGCACGGTGTCGGGAATCGACTGCGTTGCCGACAACGGCTGTCCCCCGCTCGGAGGATCGGCCAACGAACTATGCAAGGGCGACGGTGCCTTCGACATGGGCACCATCAACTACCCGGGCCCGTTCTGCGAATCGACCCTGGGTGTAGCACTCGCAAGCGCTTCGCAGATAGGCGAGTGTGCCGGGCAGCTCGCTTCTGCAAGCGGCTCTGATCTCGTTGACCTGTTATACGGATCCATAGGCAACGCCGATGGCCTTTCGAAGGTCACGGCCAAGTGCCTGTCAACGATCTCCAAGTCAGCAGTGAAGCTTACCTCCACGATAGCAAAGGGGGTGGCCAAGTGCCGCGACTCGATCAACAATGGCAAGACGCTGGGCAATCCACGTACCTGCACCACCGACGACACCAAGCTGGCGGACAAGATAAGCAAGTCCGACGCCAAACTGCGCGCTGACATAGCCAAAAAATGTATTGCTTCCGACATCCTGCAACTCGACCTGTGCGGAGAGGGAGTGGGGGGCGTCACTTCGATAGCCGATGCCCAGGATTGCGTGGCGGCTGCCGCGGCTGAGCTGGCCGATTCCCAGGAGTTGGCCCCAGACCGCAGCTACTCATCGCGGTCGATAGTTGAAGCCGCTTACCCTCCCACGGCGGTCTGCGGCGATAATGTCATAAACCAGGGGCCGAGCAGCAGTATGCTGCTCGGAGAAGAGTGTGACGGCACCGATGCCGCCAGTTGCCCCGGCGCCTGTTTTCCGCCGGGCGACCTTTTCCAGTGTACCTGCGCAAATGTGTCGCGCTATCGGCGACAAGCCGACTCTCTCGCCTCGGACTCTGACGCTGGCTGGATAGGCGGCTCGCACGACCAGGCCACACCGAACAAGGGTGGGTTCATACTGGACAGGACGGACTGCGACTGCTCTGAGCTGACCAACAACACCTGCACCGGCAGCTCGGCCGACCCCGTCTGCACGATAGCAGCAACCACCAGGCCCACTTGCTCGAACACACCCGGCGTGGGCAATTGCCTCAGGGACGAAGACTGCCGAACCTGCGATTCGTTCAACAGTGATGCCGGCGCGAGCTGCTCCGACCACGACGACTGCCAGGCCCAGTGCTACGACTCGGGTGGGAGCCCGGTTGGCAACTGCAGCTCGCAGGCCGACTGCGGAGCTAACGAAGTATGTCGTGGCCAGTGCGACCGAAGCGCCGACTGCGTGTACCTTCTAAGCAGCAATCCCTTCCCGGTATCCAACGGCGGAACGCCCGTTTGCACGCTGCAGTTAATGGCCACCGACGTTAGCGGAACTCAGAACATGCAGACCGGTGCCGCCGAGTACTTCTACGAAGCCAACAGCAAGGTCTTTCTCGGCATAAATACCGCCACCCCTTGCCCGGTATGCGGTGGCTTCTGCGACGGGGGCACCTTCGAAGGCCTGCCTTGTAGTGGCAGCTGTAGTACCAGCGGTGACGAGTGCCGCTTCAACAGCGACTGCGCGGGGGGTGAAACCTGCTCAAGCACGTCAGGCGACTGCCCGGGCAGCACCTGCAACCTGTCTAATATCTGCTTCGGTGGCGCGGGATATGCCAAGAACGGAGCCGCCTGCGAGGTGGGCGACGTTGATGCAGTTTTCGGCTCGGTTTCTAACGACTGCCCGCCCGACGTGGGCGCGTCGATATCGGGCGAGTTCGGGCTACGCATACGCCACTTGCCCAACACCACGCACTCCCGGTCCCTGGATGCCGCTGTCGATGGCGTGCCCTGCTCGGCCGCTGGTTTCGAATTGTTCGACTGCCCCTGCCCGGATGCGGGTGGCGTGCCTACGCAGGTCAACTCATGCAACCCGGGCTGCAACGCGGGGATAAATTCGGGCGGTGGTTGCGCAGACGGCGTCGGTAGCGGAACCTTCGCCAGCTGCGCCGCGGGCGCCAACGTGGCCAAGGCCTGCGACGAGGACTCCGACTGCCCCGGTAGCAGCTGCGAGAACCCCCTCCACTGCGAAGGCGATCCCGCGACCGAGCACGTGGCCTGTACCAGCAGCGCCACCTGCGGAACCGGAACTTGCGTGGACGCCTGCCCCGCTGGCCTCTGCATACCGCTGTGCGAGCTCAAGACCGGGGATCCGTGGCCCCTGGACCGCGAATGTTCCGCGGGACCCACCGAGACGAGCTGCACCGGCGAGGGACACTCCTTCCGCGTCTGTGATAAATCCAGCATCGGGGCGGGCTGTAGTGCCACCTGCGTCACCGCCGGTACTCCCTGCACGAGCCAAGCAGACTGTGGAGTGGGCGACAGCTGTTCGGGGCCTTGCGAAGAACGCCGCCAATGCGAAGCTGGGCTCGACGGTTTCCTCGGAAATGACGACGATTTCATTGGAGCTGCCGGCTGCATCGAAACGAATCTGGAATGTTTTGCCCCGTTGATAGAGGGCAATGGCTTGCTGTCTGGCAACGCCGATAACTACCAGTCGATCAGCATTTACTGTTACACGGCCACCACGTCACCCGCGATCAATTCGGGAGCGGGATTCGGCGGCCCCGCACGTAACCACGAGGTCGGTGTCAACTTATCGAACGGCGTGCTGCCCTAAGGTCGCGCAACGAATGCGCCCAGGGGCTACCAGCCCCTGACATTACCGGGCCCGTGCTGCCATGCGCAGTGCGGGCCCTTTTTTCTGCGAGCCCAGCGGCGCGGCTCTCCGGCGAGCGTCAGACCCTGACGCTACCGTCTACTATTTGCTTTCGCAGTGCCTCGTCGAGTGGCGCGTAACAGCCGGCCTCGTCGTCGCGAAACAGCACCGGGTCGGCCACCACCGCGGGATCAAAACCCTCGCGTACCAAGTCCGTCTTACGGTGCTTGAAGGTACCCGTCACGTCCACGACCTCCACCAGGCGCAGGAACAGTGGCTGCGCGTAAGCCGCCAGTGAACCCGTCACCTCGCTGTACAGCTTCTCGAGGTCGAGCTCGCCATCAACAACCAGGGCCGCCATGCCGGCCCTGCCGTCCGCGCCCGGCACCTCTACGCCGTAGACCGTGGCCTCGCTCACTCCCGTGCAGGCCGTGAGCTGCTCAGCCACCTCGTTGGTGGATACGTTCTCGCCCTTCCAGCGAAAGGTATCGCCGATGCGATCCACGAAGTAGTAGTAACCGTTGGCGTCGCGCCTGAGCAGGTCGCCGCTGCGGTACCAGCGGTCGCCGCTCTCGAACACGTCCCTCAATACCTTGCGCTCCGAGGCCTCCCTGTCGGTGTAGCCTTCGAACTCGGCCACCGGGCGGCCCTTGTCGGCCGGCATCCGGCACACGGCCTCGCCCACCTCGTCGGTCTCACAGGCGATCATAAAATCGTCCGCGTCACGCGGATGGGAATCGGACTCGACGTCGTAGCGCACCAGCTCCACGGGCAGCATGGGCTTGGCCCAGGCCGGCACGCGCCCTACCGAGCCCACGGTGTTATCTACGTTTATGAGCGCAAAGTTGGCCTCGGTGGCACCGTAGAACTCGCGTATTTCGGCCAGGCCGAAGCGATCCCGAAACTCTTCCCAGATGTCGGGCCGCAGACCGTTGCCCACCGCGCACCTGACCGAGTGCGCGCGATCATATTCGCTCGGCTCACCGTGGAGCAGGTAGCGACACAGCTCACCGATGTACAGGAAGATGGTGACGCCTTCTTCAGTGCACTCGCGCCAGAACGCCGACGCTGAAAAACGCCGCCTGATGACCAGGCAGCCGCCGTTGAGCAGCGCCGTCGCGACCGCGATCACGCCGCCGCTCGAGTGATACAGGGGCAGCACGCAATACACCTTGTCGTTGGGCCCGGCGTCGGCCAGCACCGTGTAGGCCGCGCCAACTCCGAGAAAACGAAAGTTACTGAAGTGAGCGGCCTTGGGATTGCCGGTGGTACCCGAGGTGTAGATATAAAAAAGATCGTCACGCGAGCGGGCGTTCTGGCGCAGCGAGGCCGGCGGCCGTTCGCTCGAAGCTGTGGCCAGCACCGGGTCCAGCGGCAAACAGCCCTCGTGCTCGCCACAGCTCACCCAGGCGCGGGGCGCGTCCTGCAACTCATCGGTGATCTCCGTCCAGCGCTCGGCCAGCGCGGCGCTGACAACCAGCTCCCGCGCGCCCGACACCGTGATCGCGTGGGCCAGCTGGGCACCCGCGAGGTTGGTGTTGATCAGCGCAGTCACGGCCCCGAGCTTGGCCAGTCCGAACCAGGTGATTATGAACTCGGGGCGGTTCTCCATCAGCAGCGCCACGACGTCGCCGTGCCCCACCCCCTGCGAACGCGCCCACGCCGCCACCCGGTTGGCGGCCTCGTCCATGTTCCGGTAACTCACCGATTCACCCTCGAAACGCAGCGCGGTTGCCGAGGGTGTACGGTCGACCTGCTCTTCGAGCTGGCCGGCCACGGTGTGCATGCCGCCGGGCTTGAAGCGCAACATCTTCAGGCCGGTCCTGCCAAGGACCCTTATCGTCCTCAATTCTCTCGACAGTCCTTCGAACATCAGCTCTCCCCCCTCAGCCGTGTGCCTGGCCCATTCCACCGTCCATCACCACGATGTCGCCCGTCACCATGTCGGCCCGCAGCAAGCCCATGATGGTTTGCGCCACGTCGTCGGGTCCCGCCACGCGCTTGAGCGGGGTCGCCTCGGCTGCCATCTGCTTGATAACGTCGTAGTGTTCGCGATCCTTCCACCAACGGGTGTCAACGAAGCCCGGCGCCACGGCGTTGACCCTGACCTCGGGGGCCATGACCCTCGAGGTAGTGACCGTGAGACTGTTGATAGCGGCCTTCGAAGCACAGTAGGGAATCGAACTGCCCATGCCGTAGACGCCGGCCACGCTCGACAGGTTGACCACCGCGCCGCCCTCACCGGCCTTGAGCGCATCGGCCGCCGCGCGCGTGCAGTAGAAGGTGCCGCGCACGTTGGTGTCAAAAATACGTTCCCAGTCCTCGTCGCTCACGCCCTCGAGATCGTCGTGGGGCACGAAGCAGGTCACGCCGGCGTTGTTCACCAGCACGTCGAGACCTCCCAGTACTTCGACCGTCTCGGCCACCATCGCTCGCACCTGCTCGTCGTTGCCCACGTCGGCCTTGACGGCAAGCGACTTGACGCCCAGCCCTTCGATCTCTGCCGCGGTGGCCTCACAATCCTCGCGCGAGCGCGAGTAGTTTACCGCCACGTGGCAGCCGGCAGCCGCCAGTGCCAGCGCCGTGGCCCGTCCTATGCCCACACCACCACCGGTTACAAGCGCCTTTTTCCCTTTAAGTTCCATGGTCTACCTTCTACCCGCAAAGCCGTATACCTTCCAGTCTCGCCCGCGAGCCAAGGGCGCGTACCGGTTGCCACCCCTGGAAACCGGAAGGAACGTAATCCCCTTATGAAAGATTCTATCGCCGAGCGCTACTGGCGCACCAACTTGAAGATCATGGCCGTGCTGCTGCTCATCTGGGCGGTGACGAGCTTCGGCCTGGGCATAATCGGCGCGCCGGCCCTCAACGAGATACGCCTCGGTGGTTTCCCGTTGGGCTTCTGGTTCGCCCAACAGGGCAGCATCATCGTCTTCGTGTTGTTGATCGGCATCTACGCCGCCCTCATGAACCGCGTGGACGACCGCCACCACCGCGAGCTGCAGAAAGAGCGTAGCGAGGGGGCGGGCAAATGAGCGTTTCGGCGTGGACCTACCTCTTCGTGGGCCTGAGTTTTTCGCTGTACCTGGGCATCGCGTGGCGAAGCCGCGTGCGCGACACCCGCGGGTTTTTCGTGGCTGGGCGCGGAGTACCCGCGATGGCCAACGGCATGGCCACTGCCGCCGACTGGATGAGCGCCGCCTCGTTCATCTCCATGGCCGGATTGATTTCCATGATGGGCTACGCGGGCGGCGTGTACCTCATGGGATGGACGGGCGGCTACGTGCTCCTGGCCCTGTTGCTGGCGCCCTACCTGCGTAAGTTCGGCAAGTTCACGGTGCCCGACTTCATCGGCGACCGCTACGATTCGAACGTAGCGCGCGTTGTGGCCGTGCTGTGCGCCGTCTTCATCAGCTTTGTTTACGTGGCCGGACAGATGCGCGGCGTGGGCGTGGTCTTCTCGCGCTTCCTCGAGGTCGACATCAATGTGGGCGTCGTCATAGGCATGGCCATCGTCTTCGTCTATGCCACCCTGGGCGGCATGAAGGGCATCACCTGGACGCAGGTGGCCCAGTACTGGGTACTCATTACTGCCTTCCTCGTCCCCGCCATAGCCATCAGCATACGCCTGACCGGCCACGCGCTGCCGCAGGTGGGCATGGGTGCCGAGCTGCTCGACAGCGCATCGGGTGGTGGCGTGTACCTGCTCGACAAGCTCAACCAGATCCACGCCGACCTCGGCTTTGCCAGCTACACCGATGCCTTTGCCTCGCAGCGCTGGAACCGGCTCAACGTGGGCCTTACGGCGCTCGCGCTCATGGTGGGCACGGCTGGCCTGCCGCACGTGCTGGTACGTTTTTACACCGTCAAGAATGTGAAGGCCGCGCGCTGGAGCGCATTCTGGGCGCTGTTTTTTATCTCCATGCTCTACCTCACCGCGCCGGCCACGGCCGCGTTTGCGCGCTACTACATGATAGACAGCCTGCAGGGGCAGAGCCGACAGGAACTGCCCGCCTGGTTCGAGAGCTGGGAACAGACCGGGCTCATCGCCTGGTTCGATAACGGCGACAACCGCCTTCGTTACTCAGCCGGTGAAGACAACGAGGTGTTCAGGAGCGGCAGCATGGCGGCTACGCGCATGCAGGCACTGGCTACCAGCCACCAGCGCTGGCTGGACGGTACCGGCGGCGAAGACGCGCGGCCCGAACTGCGCGAAGCCGGCCTGTCGGGGCCCGACCGCGACATCATAGTGCTGGCCACGCCCGAAATGGCCGGCCTGTCGGCGTGGATCATAGCGCTCATGGCAGCCGGCGGACTGGCGGCGGCGCTGTCGACGGCCAGCGGCTTGCTGCTGGTCGTATCGTCGAGCGTCGCCCACGATCTTTACTACCGCATCATCAACCCGCAAGCGTCCGAGGCCAAGCGACTGGCCGTGGGCAGGGCCACCATAGGACTGGCCGTGGTGGTGGCGGGCATATTCGGAATCTATCCACCGGGCTTCGTAGCCGAGGTTGTAGCGTTTGCCTTCGGACTGGCGGCGGCGAGCTTCTTTCCGGCCCTGGTACTGGGTATTTTCTCTCGCCGCGTGGGCACCGTGCCTGCCGTAAGCGGCATGGTGGTGGGCATCGGCTTTACTGCCGCCTACATTATAGGCAACCGTTTTTTCGGCATGCCGGCCTGGTGCTTCGGCATAAGCGCCCAGGCCATAGGCTCGGTGGGCATGCTCCTCAACTTTGCCGTGGCCTTGCTGCTGGTGCCCTTCTGCAAACCGCCGGGGCCCACCGTGCAACAGCTCATCGACCGCATACGCGAGCCCGAAGGCTCCGGCCCGGCCGTCGACATCGAGACCGCAGCCGGGCAGTGAAATTACCAGGGGGCGGGCGCCGCTCAGTCCTTCTTGATCCAGCCCTTGCCGGGCACGTGGTTCATCTCCACGCGTATCCCGTCGGGATCTTCGAACAACAGCGAGTAGTAGCCGGGAGCCCACTCGTCTTCGCGCGGCGGGTGAACGATGGTAGCGCCCATCTTGAGGAGTAGCTCGTGCAGCGTGTCTACATCCTGGCGCTCGCGCGCGCGCAGGCAGACGTGGTGCAAGCCGCTGCGCTGCTGGTCAAAGCGGTCGCCGACATCACCCCTCTGTATTCCGATAGCGGTGCGGCCTCCTATGCAGTAGTAGTTGTCGGCGCTGTCTATGAGCGGCGTCAGCCCGAGCTCGGGCAGAAGGTGGCCCCAGAAGACCCTGCAGGCCTCGAAGTCACTCACCGTCAACATCACGTGAGCTATACCGTTTATTTCCATGTCTCGCCTTCTCTCCCGGTCGCTCAGCCCCTGCTGTTCGCACGACGCGCCAGCAGGCGAGCGTAAATTCTCAGCGCCGCCAGCGCCAGCATCACGGCCACGCCCACCGCGGCTACCGGTCTCTGCGCGGCTCCGCCGGCCCATGTCACCGTGAACACCACCCAGAGATACAGCATGCCGCTGCGATGGAGCAACAGCCAGCGTTTCCTGCCCAGCGCTTCGACTGCAGCGTCGCTACTGGTGGCAGCCATCAGGGCTATGACCACGAAACCTCCGCTGCCGGCTACCAGGGTGAGCGGGTCCACTCCCAGCTCGACCAGCTGGACCAGCGTGAGCAAGGCCAGCAGGTGAACGCCGTGCGACATGGCCATGCCCAGGCCCACGCGCCGGCGCGAAGCCAGCAGCGAGAGCGCCCAGCGTTTCCTACTGAGATGGGCAAGAGGTGCCGCCGCCCAGGCCAACACGAACAGCAGGCTCGACAGCGCCCCGGTAGACCTGATCACGATACGCGCCGAATCCTCGCCCGAGTCACCCCCACCCAGGGCGGCCGCCACCAGCAGGACCAGCAACGTGGCAGTAGCCGGCAGCAGTCGATGCGCGCGGGGTTTCGTAACCGGTAAAACCATCATTCAGCCGCGGGGCTCTGCCACCACGATCTCGTCGCCCTCGCCCACGCTACCGTCCTCGATCACGCGCACGCAGATGCCACCGCGGCCGAGCAGCGAACGGGTCATGCCAGGCTCGGTGAGCGCCTCGATGTAGGCGCAGGGCGGACGAGGCCGGTCGTACTCGAACAGCGCGCTGCCCAACCTGAAACGCAGCCCGGCCAGCGCTTGCAGGCCAGCTCCCTCTACCGCACCGCCCTCTATCATACCGCGCACGACGATATTGCGCCGGTGCTGGCCCTCGCCCACGGCCACGCCCGTGTCACGGGTAATGGCGTCAAGATCCTCGGCGCTTATCAAGGTCACCTGGCATTCGTCAACGCCGGTCCAGTAACCGCTGCGTTCACAGTAACGGTCGCCGTCAAGTCCGCGGCCGGCCAGGGCCGTCACGCGGTCCACGCGCAACATGGGCTCGCTTCCGCGAACCGCCACGTACAGTGCTTCAACGCGGGCAGCCAACTCTCTCAAGCTCCCTCGGCCGCAACCTGCGAGGCAATGATCTGGTCGAGTTCGGCGCGCAGGCGCGGCAGTATCTCTTCATAGGAATACGAGCCCAGGCTCTCGGGCCCACGCTTGAGGTTCACAAAGGTTGGCGCGCACCACAGCCCGAGGTCGGCGTCATCGGTCTCGCCGGGGCCGTTTACCCTGCAACCCATGATGGCAATGGTGAGCCTGTGGTCGCGGGCATAAGCCGTGAGATCGCGCACGTCTTCGGCCAGCTGCACGAAGGCCTCGTTCTCTACCCGCGAACAACTCGGGCAGCTGATAATGTTGAGTCCGGGCAGGCCGTAGTCGACCACGCTGCGCACGCGGCCAGCCGCTACGTCGGCGAGGATGCTGCGCGCAGCCTCGATTTCTTCGCACTTGCGATCGTTGGGTACGGTGAGTGACACGCGCAGGGTGTCGCCTACGCCACGGGCCAGCAACTGCTCAAAAGCGATGCGCGTCTTGATGACTCCGTCGGGTGGAAGGCCAGCCTCGGTAACGCCCAGGTGCAGGGGCACCCCGGGGCGCTGTTCACTGAAGCGCAGGTTGGCGTCGACCACCTGGGCGGGGTCGGAATCCTTGAGCGATACGCAGTAGCGGGTAAAACCGATAGAGTCGAGAAAGTCCGAGTGAGCGGTGGCGCTCTCCACCATGGGCGTCACGGCGTCGCCGGGCCCGTAACGGTCGGCGAGCTCAGGGTCCACCGAGCCGCAGTTGACGCCGACCCGCAGCGCGCAGTCGTTGTCTGCGGCGACACCCGCGATCATACGGACCTTGTCCTGCCAGGACCGCTCACGCTCGTGGTGATAAAGATGCCCGGGGTTATAGCGCAACTTGTCCACCCAGGGCGCGACCCTTTCCGCGAGGCGGTAGTTCTCCTGCAGGTCCACCACCAGGTTGGCATCTGTACCCTTGCGTATGTCGGCCAGGGCATCGGCGTCAGCGCGACTGTCTACGGCCACCCTCACGAGATCCGCGCCAACCGCGTGCAGCGCGTTGACCTGCTCGAGCGTGGCCGCCGCGTCGCTCGTAGGCGTGGCAGTCATGCTTTGGACGGCAATGCGATTGCCATCGCCTATAACTACCGTGCCTACGGCGACAGCGCGGGTGCTTTTTCGTTTGATGTCCATGGGTGGTGTAGCCAGCTTAGAGAATAGGAAAAGCTTCCGACAAGCGCTAACGTAGACGCGGGTGGAAGCGGTACCCGAAATTCCCAGGCGGCTGTTGACCGACTGCCGCATCATTGCCGTGGTCGGGCTGTCTGACGACCCCGGCCGCGCCTCGCACCGGGTGGCAGCCTACCTGCTGGCCGCCGGTTACGAAATCGAGCCCGTAAACCCGCGCGTGGCAAGCGTGCTCGGGCGCGACTGCTCACCCGACCTGGCCTCGCTGCCGCAGCCGGTAGACATCGTACAGGTATTCCGACGCTCGCAGTACGCGGGCGAGGTGGTCGACGCGGCCATCGAAGCCGGCATCCCCGCCGTTTGGTTGCAGGACGGCGTAGTCGACGAACAAGCCGCCGCGCGCGCGCAGCAGGCGGGCATGGACGTGGTCATGGACCGCTGCATGATGCGAGACCACGCGCTGCTGGACCTGTAAGACGCGGCCAGCAGCACTGCAACTGCCCTTTTACGCAACTGTCTCGTCCGCTGTTCGTTATTCGAACACCATACCCAATCGTTACAACCGCCCCTGATAACCTTAGTAATCACTGCTCTTATTCACCGCAACGACCAGTGCCGTCCCCCCGGCAAGTTTCGTATGCGACACAACCAACGGCCATCCTCTACCGCTTACTGGAATAAGGCGTATTCTCCGAATCAGAATGATTTGATATTTCCCGGTTACCGCCCCCCCCTTGGTGGCCGGGAACGGGATCCCGGCAGGTTGGGACTCCCCTTTCTCCTTGCCTGCCGGGGTCCTAAAGTTCTGCTGCCGAGCGGCTACTGGTAATTTTTGACCGTGGAAATCAGTTCGGCAAACTTCTCCGGGTCGGTCGTCGGAAACTTGCACACCCGGTTCTCACAGACGTAAGCCGTCACCTTGCCCTCGATCGCCGTCTTCTCTCCTACCAGAGGCACTAGTCCTGCAAGCTCGCGCGCCTGCTCCCCCTCGGTGACGGCTGCGACGATGCAGTTGGGCAGGTAAGTGCGGCTGAGCACCGCGGTGAAGGGGCCGAGATCATCGTCGTCAGCCGAGCGCACGAGGATGACCTCCTTTGGACTGTCGAGATAGTAGTCCAGTGCCGACAGCATGCGGGGACTACCAGCCGGATAGCGCCCCAAGGCCGTGGCAAACGCGCCCAGCGTGCGCTCGGCGCGTTCTTTCCACCGCTCGTCGGTCGTGAACTCATACAGGCGCATGAGGTTCGATATCATGACCGAATTACCCGAGGGACGTGCGCCGTCGTAAGATGGCTTCTTGCGCACCAGCAGGTTCTCTCCGCTCGCCGGCGACAGGAAATAGCCTCCCGCGGTCTCGTCGAGGAACTCCTCGTCGGCGCCACCCTGCAGCTCGAGCGCCAGCTCCAACCAGCGCCGGTCGTAGTCGGTTTCGTAGAGATCGAGCAGGGCTGCCACCAGGAAGGCGTAGTCGTCAAGCACGCCGTCGTGCCGCGCCTTGCCCGATTTCCATGAACGCCGCAGGCGGTTACCGTAGCGCAGCTGCGACACCAGGAACTCACCGGCCCTGACGGCCGCATCGACGTAACGCGGTTCGCCCAGGGCACGCCCGGCCTTGGCCAGCGCCGAGATCATGAGTCCGTTCCAGGCCGTGAGCACCTTGTCGTCCAGGCCCGGTGGCTGCCTGTCGGCGCGCAGCTCGTACAGCCGCGCGCGTATGGCGTCGAGCCGTTCGCGGTCGACCGCAGCCGCGTTACGATCAACGTAGAGAATGCTTCGGCCTTCAAAATTACCGCCCTCGGTAACGCCCCAATAGTTGCGGGCAAATTCGCCTTCGTCTTTTCCCAGTGCCTCGTCTAGCTCGCCCGGTGTCCAGGTGAAGTACAACCCTTCTTCTTCGTGACCACCGGGCGCCGGGCTGTCGGCGTCGGTGGCCGAGTAAAACCCGCCAGCCTCGTCGGTCATCTCGCGCAACACGTAGTCGAGTATCTCGCGGGCCACCCGGGCAAAATCATCGCGGCCACTGACCTGCCAGGCCTCCACCAGCGTCGACGCGATTAGCGCGTTGTCGTAGAGCATCTTCTCAAAGTGCGGCACCAGCCAGCGCGCATCGGTGGAGTAGCGATGAAATCCGCCACCCACCTGGTCATACACGCCGCCCTGCAACATACGCTCAAGGGTGATGACCACCATCTCCAGGGCGCGCTCGTCGCCGCTGCGACGGTGGTAACGCAGCAGCATGTCGAGCATCACGCTACGCGGGAACTTCGGCGCGCGGCCAAAACCTCCCCACTGTTGGTCGAAGGAAGCCGTCAGAGACTGAACTGCTTTCTCCAACATCTCGTCACCCGGTACTCCCACCGGGGCCGCGGCACGGGCGGCGGCCTGGAGCCGTGAGGTCAACCGGGCCGCCTGCTCTACGACAGCATCGGGATTGTCGGCGTAGTTATCCGAAAGTGTTTTTAAAATGCTGAGAAAGCCGCGACGAGCACCTCGGTCACCGTCGCGCGCGGGAAAGTATGTTCCGGCAAAAAATGGCTCGCGATCCGGTGTCAGCATTACGGTCATCGGCCAACCGCCGCGCCCGGCCAGTGCGTGCACCGCGTCCATGTACACCGCGTCAACGTCTGGCCGTTCTTCACGATCAACTTTTATGGCGACGAAATGCGAATTAATGAAAGCCGCGATCTCGAGATCTTCAAAGGACTCGCGCTCCATGACGTGGCACCAGTGGCAGGTCGAGTAGCCAACGCTGAGCAACACCGGCCGACCCAGGCGATGCGCAGCCTCGAACGCCTCATCGCCCCAGGGGTACCAGTCCACCGGGTTGTGGGCGTGCTGGATCAGGTAGGGGCTGCCCTCCATGGATAGGCGATTACTGAATTCAGGCGAACCGTCCTCCCCCAGGTGGTGGGTACGCGGCGCGTAGCCGGCCGGCATGGCGTCGAGCGCTTCGCTTATGTCGTCGAGCACAGCCGCGGGGCGTGTTTCGCCCCCGGGCTGGGCTGCCGGCACCTCCCACCCCCTCGACGGGGGCCCCTCGGGAGACGTGCAGGACGCCCCCAGGGACAGGACGGCAGACAAAACCAGCGGTAGGAGGTAGTGATCCTTGGTGCGGCAACGCATAAATAACTCCTTTGCGTTGGCGCTTTTGCCTCCGCGTAGCGACCATTGAAACACCGGGAGCGGTGAAACGTCGAACCGTGACATCGAAGAAACAGAAAGGAGGGCTGGCCGGCAGGCTGATGATAGGGCTGGCGCTGCTGGTACTGGTCGTCGCCCTGGCTGTGCCGCTGCTGATCAGCGAGCTGCTGCTGGACGCCGAATGGGTTAACAGCAACCTGCTCCCGGCGGTCGAGGCCAGGCTCGGGCGACGCCTGAAGGTCGACGAGCTGGATTTCAAGACCAGTTCGCTGTGGCTGCGCGGTGTCAGCTTGTCCGAGGACCCCGACTGGGCTCCCAACGACAGTCCGTTTCTACAGATCGACGAGGTCAGCCTGGGAATAAATCTCGCCGCGCTGTTCGAAGCACGACTCGAAATCGATTCGCTCTCCCTCAGTGGACTGACGATGACCCTGCGCAGGTCTCGGTCGGGTGGACTCAACACCGACTCGCTCAACCGGCCGCCCAGCATAGGCGAAGGCGACAAAAGCGACTGGCAGCCACCGCCTGGCAGCGCTGCGGTATCACTGAAGCTCAAGCAGCTGGTTATTCGCGACAGCCGTATCCTCTTGCTGCCGCCTGACGACGATGACGCTGCGACGGTGTCGATAGAAACGGCTCGCTGGAAACCGGCACACGGCGCGTGGCCGCTCGAAGCGAAGGGAACGCTCTTGTTTCCCGGCGGTCCCCGGCGTGACTTCGAGTTACGCAACCACGGCGAAAAATTCGTGCGCCTCTCGGGCCTCGACCTCGAGCGCGCGGCGTCCTTCGCCACCGCGTGGCGCGGCGACCTACAGCCGCAACTGCCGGCGCCCTCAGCAGGTAAAGCCAGGCTTGAACTGGGCACCCTCAGCTGGCGTGGACTGGAGATAAGCCGACTGTCGGGCCTGGCCGTCAGCGAAGCCGGGCGGCTGCGGATACGAGGGCTCACGGGTTCAATAGCTGGCGGTACCCTCGACGGTGAGGCCGACCTGTTTCCCGGCGGCAAACCGGATCGTTACTCCGGCAAGCTGCTGGTCAGGGACGCCGCGTGGGCCAGCGTGGCGACGGCAGTTTTCGGCCCCGGCTGGGCCAGCCAATCAGGCAAGCTCACGGCCGACCTGGGCTTCGAGGGCAGCCTGGACAACGACCTCGCGCTGGCCATAGACCTCGACCTCGACCGCCTCGATATGGTGAAAGTCGGCGAACGGAGCAGGGAGTGGAAGGGCGAGCTTCCCCTGCGGCGCGATCCCCGCGAAGTCCCCATCACGGCGCGCGGCAACTTTCGCGCTGGAGCCGTCATCCTCCCAGGCCTGGAGTTTGAGCAAGCCTCCGGCAAGGTTGAGTACGGCAGAGGCGTGCTCCGCGTTTACGAAACCGAGGCCGATCTCTACGGCGGAAGCCTGGGCGATCTAACCGCGCACGTGGACTTCTCGCCGAGGAAGACCGACCCAGCGCTCGGTGCTGGTTCATCTCCGGGGCCGGCCTGGAAAGCCGCGGGCAAACTCACCGGCGCCGATATCAAACTGGCCGTGCAGCACTACCTGCCGCCTTCATGGGGGACGCTTAAGGGCGTATTCAACCTCGAGGGTTCGGTGTCGGGAGCCGGCACGGGCGAGGAGTTGCTAACCGGGCTGCGCGCCGACGCGTCGCTCGCGGTACCGCGAGCCGGCTTCCGCGACTCCGCTTTCATGAAGGATCTCGCCCGCAAGACCGGCATCGCCCCGCTGGCAGAACTGAAAATGGTGGACTCGGGTGGGGACTTCCAGGTACGCGACGGGCGCGTCCACAGTCCCCTGGCGGTGTTCGGCAACAGCGCAGGCCAGCTGGCCCTGCGCGGGAGCGTGGGCTTCGACACCAGCATGGACTTCGACCTGTGGATAGGAATCGGCCCGGGCGAAAAACGTGAGCTACTGTCGGCGGGCATACTGATGCCCTATCTCAAGGACACCGAGGGCTGGACCTACGTGCCGGTGTCGGTGTCAGGCGACTTCAAGGATCCCGGTGTTGCGGTTCACCCCAGGGCGGTCGTGTCGACCGTGCTCAACGTGATCCCCGACGCGGCTGGGCGCATACTGGCGGAGGGCAGCGACGCGGCCGAGATCCTGCCAGGCGGAGCACTCGCGGGCAAGGTCGTAAGAAGCAGCGCCAACGTGGCATCTGGCATAGTCGCGCACGGCACGGGTGGGCTGCTGTCGGTGATAGATCGCTTCGGAAAAATTATAGGCCTCGACGTCAAGGAACCCTCGCCCCCACCCGCAACGAAGCCCTGACCGCTACCAGTCAAACACCAGCGTGTTGCGCAGCTGGACGTCGGTCTGCTCCACGTCACCCGGAGGCCGGCTGTCGTGCTCAAGTGACAGCGAGAGGTCCAGGCTGATGCGCTCGGTAACCCGCGTCTCGAGCAGGAGTTCGGCCATCGCGCGCAGGTCACCGGGATCGTCAACGCGCGGTTGCACGAAGACCGTGGCAGAAAAGTCCGCGCTCTCGCCCACGGCGCGCGACAAGGACAGGTAAGTGTTGAGCCGCAAGGCTGACACCGAGGAATCTTCACCGGAGCCGGTATCAACGTCCAGCGACTCGCTTTCAATCATCGCGCCGAGCCCCAACCAGGCCCTGCTGTGCTCGAAACGCTCCAGCCGTATCCTCGCACCGCCACCCAGGAGGGCGCGAATTTTGAGATCGGCAAACTCGTTGGTCTGCAGCTGCGCAAAGACCTCGGGGTCCAGCCGCTGGTCGCGCCGGAAGTTGCGGCGAATGTGGACCTGCCCTTCCTGCACGTAGGTACTGTTGTCTTTCTCGGCCACCCGGCCGCCGGCGATGAGCAACCAGGAACGATGCTCGTCCCACTTTTCGAGCCTCAGGCCCAGGCCGAAATCGACCAGGTCCACGTTACCCGAGCGCAGCGCAATGCTCAGGTTCAGCCTGCGACTAAGTCCCTCGCCGCCTTCGACCCGCCGCTCCTTCTCGGTGTTGAGGATGAGCGCAGACGAGTCGGGCGGCAGTAACAGGCCCACCATGAACGCGCAGGCAAGCGCGGCCACGAGGCCGCGAGAGTGTGCGCGTAGGTCGATACCTGTAAACGTAGGGAAGCTCACCGCGCGGCAGCTTCCCGCTTTCGCCTGCGGCGGTCAAGCCCGCCGCCGCATCGCGCGGCCGGGGTCAGCCGGAGACGTACTCGCGCAAGTAAGTCACTTCGGCGTTGGTCTCCTCGAGCTGGACCTTCACCACGTCGCCTATCGAGGCTATGCCCACCAGCCTTCCACCGTCCATTACCGGTAGATGCCTGATACGGTGTTCTGTCATTATCCTCATAACGTAGGCCACCGAGTCGTCGGGCACACCTACCAGCGGTGAGGGTGTCATGACTTCGCTGACCATGTGCGTGTCGAGACCGGCAATACCATCGCTGCCGCAGAGCCTGAGGACGTCGCGCTCTGTTATGATACCGACCAGGCTCCCGCCCGCGTCGCAGACAGGCAGCGCTCCAATGTTGTGCTGGTTGAGAAGATCAACCGCCTGCTTGACCGTACTCGCGGGATCGATGGTCTGAAGTTTCGCCAGACCGTGAGTCATTACATCGCCTATGGTTTTCATATCCGACCCTCCCGTCCTGCGCGCCCGCCGCCTGAAAACAAGCCTTTTGTCTGCCTCGTTTTCGACTCAGCCGGCGCAAGTCAACGGGAAGGCTACCACAGAATGGCCAGGAGGTGTTAGCCCGGCGGCAAACTTTGACCACATGGGTGACACCCTTTCGGGTAGGTAGGGCGGCGCAAACGGGTCACTGATAAGCACCGCTTTTCGCTTTTGGCTAAACGGATAAGGAGGGTTACAGTAGAGCGGTGATTTCGGCTTCCAGCGACCAGGCCGGTAAGGCCGGTAAGGACGGTGCGAACCGTTCGACTGCAGAAGGCTTTGGCGGCCTGCGGGTGGTCTTCTTCGAATCCCGCCTCGCTGCCGAGTGCGGAACACTGGTCGAAAAATCGGGAGGCATCGCTATCAGCGCGCCAGCGATGCGCGAAGTCGAACTCAGCGACAACGGGCCGGCCACAAGCTTTGCAAGCCAGCTGCTCGCCGGCCGCGTGGACGCGGTAGTCTTCCTGACCGGTGTCGGCACCCGGCATCTCTTTGCAGCCATGGAGACAGTGCACCAACGCGACGAGCTCGTGGCCGCACTGAAAAAAACCACGGTGGTAGTGCGCGGCCCTAAACCACTCAGGGCGCTGGGTGAACTCGGTGTCCGGGTGGACCTTCGCGCTGAAGAACCCAACACCTGGCAGGAAGTGCTCGCGGCCTTCGACGCAAACCAGTCAACGTTTTCCCTCGAAGGCAAGACCGTTGCCGTGCAGGAGTACGGCGCCGACAGCCCCCAGCTCGCCAGTGGACTGGCCGAGCGCGGGGCCACGCCCTTGAGCGTAGCGGTGTACCGCTGGGCGACGCCGGAGAACACGAGACCGCTGCTCGACGGGCTGCGCGAAATCATCTCGGGCACGGCCGACGTGTTGCTGTTCACCAGTTCGATGCAGGCCCGTAACGTTATCGAAATCGCTTCGGCTGCCGGCATCGTTGACCACCTGCGCCAGTCACTCAAAGAAGTAGTAGTCGCGTCGATCGGCCCGGTTTGCAGCCAGACACTCGAAGAACTGGAGATCCCCGTCGATGTGCAACCCGCGCGCGGCAAGCTGGGCGCCCTGGTAAAGGTGGCAGCCGAACAGGCACTACCGCTGCTCGAGCAACGCCGACGCCAGGCCGTACCCGGCCCACCGCCGACGGCCGGCCGCCGGGAATTCGCGAGCGACGATCCCGAACAGAGTCTCTTCATGCGAGCCTGCAGAAGAGAACCCGTGGAACGCGTACCGGTATGGTTGATGAGGCAGGCCGGTCGCTACATGCGCGAGTACCGCGAGCTGCGCGCGAGAACCCCGTTCATGGACCTGTGCAAGAACCCCGAGCTATCGGCCGAGGTAGCGGTCACCGCCGCAGCGAGGCTCGGAGTAGACGCAGCCATACTGTTTTCAGACATCCTGTTGATCGTCGAGCCCATGGGACTGGGCCTGACCTACAGCCGGGGTGACGGCCCGCGCCTGCAGCACGTGGTCCGAGATGCTTCCGACGTAGATCGGCTGCTGGAGGTCGACCCCGACGAGTCGCTGCCTTTCGTAATGGACGCGATCAGGCACACGCGCAGTGAGTTACCCCCGGGCTTGCCTTTGATCGGCTTCAGCGGTGCGCCGTTCACCCTGGCCTCCTACATCATAGAGGGCGGCGGCTCGCGCAACTACACGCACACAAAGCGCCTGATGCACAGCGACCGGGGCGCCTGGGACGCCATGATGGAGCTTATCTCGCGCTCAGTAGCGCGCTATCTCTCCGCCCAGGTCGAGGCCGGTGTCCAGGCCGTGCAATTGTTCGACAGCTGGGTGGGCTGCCTGTCGCCCGACGAGTACCGCGAATTCGTGCTGCCCCACACACGCTCGGTGTTCGACTCACTGCCGCCGTCGACCCCCAGCTTACACTTCGGCACCGGCACCTCGGCCCTGCTCGACCTGCAGGTCGAGGCTGGTGGAAGCGTGCTGGGCATAGACCATCGCAGCGACCTCGCCGAGGCTTCGCGGCGCTTCAGCGACCTCGCACTGCAGGGCAACATGGACCCGGCCATCCTCTTCGCCGGACCCGAAGCCGTGCGCAGCGCATGCCGCGACGTGCTGACGGCAGTGGGCGATCGCGATGGCTTCATTTTCAACCTCGGGCACGGAGTACTGCCGGGCACACCGGTAGACAACGTCATCGCGCTGATCGACGCGGTGCACGAATTCGGACTGCGCGACTGATGCAGGCTCTTGTCGTAGGCGCCGGAATCTCGGGACTGGCGACGGCCTGGTACCTGCAGCGCGAAGCCGCACGCCGAGAGCGTGATCTCGACATAACCGTGCTTGAAGCAGACGACCGCGTCGGCGGAGTGATAAACACCGAAAACGTCGGCGGCTTTACCTGCGAGCTCGGGCCGGACTCCTTCATCAGCGAAAAACCCTGGGCGCTGGCCTTGTGCCACGAGCTGGGACTGGAGCAGCGGGTGCTCGGCACCGGCCAACGACGGCGCAGCTTCATAGCCCGCGGCCACCGCCTGCACCCCATTCCCGACGGTTTTCAGATGCTCGCACCAACGCGCCTTGCGCCCTTTCTCACCACGCCGCTGTTCTCGCCGCTGGGCAAGCTGCGCATGGGAATGGACCTGTTGCTGCCAAGAGGCGGGCAAAGCAGCGACAGCGGCAACGATGAGACCCTGGCCGAGTTCGTCAGGCGGAGACTGGGCAACGAAGCCCTGGAGCGCGCAGCGCAGCCCCTGGTGGGCGGCATCTACACCTCCGACCCTGAAAAGTTGAGCCTGGAGGCCACCATGCCCCGCTTCATCGAAATGGAGCGCAAGCACCGCAGCCTGATACTGGGCATGTACAAGGCCCGCCGCGCAATGGCTCCGGCCAATACCACCGGGCCACGTTACGACCTCTTCGTGAGCCTGGCCGACGGGATGGGCGAGTTACCCGCGGCACTGGTAAAAGCCTTGCCCCACGGCTGCGTTCGAACCGGGCAGCGGGTGGAGAGCCTGCGACACGACGGTGACGGCTACCTGCTGGGCGGCCCGGGGCTGCAGCTGCGCGCTGACGCGCTGTGCCTGGCGCTGCCGAGCCACGCCTCGGGCCAGCTGACGGCCGGAATCGCCGCCGAGCTCACGACCGAACTCAACGCCATTGATTACGCCTCGACAGCGACCATTAACCTGGCCTTCGCCCGCCGCGACGTAGCCCACCCGCTGGACGGCTTCGGCTTTGTCGTACCGGCGGTCGAAGGCCGCACCCTGCTGGCCTGCACCTTCAGCCACGAAAAGTTTCCCGGGCGGGCCCCCTCCGACCAGGTGCTGCTCAGGGCCTTCGCCGGTGGTGCCATGCAGCCCGGGGCTGCCCTGCTCGACGACGAGCAACTGCTGGCGGCAGTAACCCATGATCTCTCCGAACTGCTGGGACTCAAGGGCCCGCCGCTGCACGTACGAATTTCGCGCCATCCCCGGGCCATGGCCCAGTACGGCCGCGGCCACCTGCAACGTGTGGACCGTATAGAAAAACACGTGGAAGCCCTGCCCGGCCTGGCCCTGGCGGGCAACGGCTACCGTGGCATAGGCATACCCGATTGCGTGCACTCGGCCGAGCTCGCCGCCGAGCGCATGGCAGCCCACCTGTTCGGGTAGGCCCAGCACCACCTTTTCGGGTATAGAATCGCCGCCACCCCCGCCCGCGCTTCTCGCGAAATTCTCGGTCAAAACAAATCTGGCCCGTAATGCCGCTGTTTACGGCACCTGCGACACCCTGCAAAAAAAACAGTCTTGCCGACCCGTATCAAGAGGGGGTAATTATTGGGGCATGGCCGCCGAACTTACTATTGCGCCGGGGATACTCGTGGCGATGCCACAGCTCAACGACCCGAACTTCCGACGTTCCGTCATCCTCGTGGCCGAGCACAACGAGGAAGGTTCGTTCGGGTTGGTCTTGAACAGACCCACCGACGACCTGGTGTGCAATCTCATCTCCAGTCTCGAAATGGACTGGTGCGGAGACGAGCAGGCGGAGGTCTGGATGGGCGGCCCGGTGCAGCCCGAAACCGGCTGGGTTCTGCACGAGCCCGTACCCGGACTTGGCGAACCCGCGACGCGGGAGATCTTTGACGGCGTACACCTCACGGCTGCGCCCGAGGCACTGTCGGTGCTCGTATCACGACCGCCCCCGCGCATGCGCGTGCTGCTCGGCTACGCCGGCTGGGGACCGGGACAGCTTGAAGCAGAACTCACGGGCGGAAGCTGGGTAAACGCTCCCCTTTCGGCCGACCTCGTGTTCGACACCCCCTGCGAGTACCAGTGGGAAGCCTCGGTGAGACTGCTGGGCGTCGACCCCAAAGCCCTGGCACCGGCCAGCGGCATTCACTGAGTAACTTCGACCGGGTCGCTTCTGCCGGGTCTCTTTCGCTACCGCTACAATCCGTCCTGTTTTGAGAACCTGCCCGCGTACACCGCCTCGCCGTCTGTTCGCTGGAACACGATCTGGCAAAGACGCGTGCCGGCGTGGATGTTCAGCGTGCGGGCCGACACGTTGGATATCTCAAGCACCTGCCTGTTACTGACCCCGGGGGCCACGAAACCGGATGTCACGTGCACCATCAGGCCCAGCCGGGCAAAACGCGAGCGCCCCTCGAGCCAGGCGCATATGCCGGGGGCCAGGGTGATCTTTTCGAGCGTAATACCGTGGATGGTGTTGCCGGGTTCAAGGGCGTAGGGCGCGTCGAGCAACTGCCGCTCGGTATGGTCGAGATAGTCGACCTCGTCGACCACGTCCAGCGCCGCGGGGTCGCGCTTCATCACGCGAATTTCACCGGCCAGGTGCAGGTCAACCGACGCCGGTCCGACCAGGGCCTCGTCGAACGGTTCGATAATAATATCGCCGTCGCGCACGGCCTCAAGGATCTTGTCGCGTGCCAGGATCATCCGTATCGCAGGCCCGTGCTCAGCGGGCCGAGGGTCCCGAGCACGCCAGCCTCCTTGTCACTTCGAACAACAACTCGGTGCCCAGCGCGAGATTTTCTACGCTCAGCCGCTCGTTGTGTCCGTGTATGGTCGAGAGCTCTTCGCGCGACAGAAGGGCCGGCGTAAACCCGTAAGCGTGCCCGCCGGCCTTGCGAAAGGCGTGCGAGTCGGTGAAGCCCGGCGACAGCATCGGCAGCACGCACACGTCGTTGCCGTAGCGCTCTTCGAGCACCTCGCCTATCACCTGCGTCACCGGCGTGTCCATGGACGACTGTCCCGAGTCGTGTTGCAGCACCAACTCGAGTTCCACCCCCGGGTCGTCGATTACCGCGCGCAGCTCTTCTACGAAATCGTCGGGGTTAGTGCCGGGCAACAGTCGGCAGTCCAGCGTTGACTCGGAGTTAACCGGGATCACGTTGTGCTTGCTGCCCGCGTGCACGCCGGTAAGCGTAACCGTGTCGTGGGTGATCGCGTGCAGGAAGGGGTCGAGTTCGCCCAGCGCCTCCAGCGTCGCGTCGTCGCGCGGGTCGAGATCCTCGGGCAGAAAGCCCTGCCCCTTGAGCGTGTTGAGCATGGCTTCCACCGGTGCCGTCAGGCGTGCGCGTTTCTCGCGTTCCTCGATGCGGGCAAGTGCCTTGACCAGCGCTACCAGCGAGTTCTTCGAGTGCGGCACCGAGCCGTGGCCGGGTTCTCCGTGTGTGCGCAAGCGTATCCAGCAGGGGCTCTTCTCGCTGGGGGCCACGCCAAACATGCGAGTGGGCTTGCCCATAAACTCCCTGAAACCATAGGCGCCCTCGTTAAAAATCCAACTCGACCTGAGCAGTTCGGGCGCCTCGCGCTCAAGGTAGTGCACGCCCATGAGACCGCCCTCTTCTTCGTCGGCCACCGCCACGAACACGAGATCCTGCTTGAGCGGCAGCCGGTGACGACGGACGAGTACCATCACGAGCAGCTCCATTATGCCCATGCACTTCATGTCCAGCGCCCCTCGGCCCCATATGGTGCCGTCCGCGACAAGGCCTGACAGGGGGTCCACATCCCAGTGTTCGGCCTCGGCCGGCACCACGTCGATGTGCGACAACAGCACCAGCGGGCTGGTCTCGCTGCCGCCACTGCCCTCCAGGCGCGCGCTTATCGACACCCTCGAATCGCCGGCGTCGTGCATGCGGCAGGGTATGCCCTCGGACTCGAGCAAGCCCCGGAGAAACAACGCCCCGGCTTCTTCACCACCGGGGGGGTTGGTAGTGTTGATACGAATATACTCCGACAGCAGCTCCACCGCCTGGGCGTGGATCTCCTGCCAATTGACGTCGACCGCGGCTGGCATACCTCGTTCTAAGCTCTCACCGGTGTGTTGTACAGCGGCGCTGTAGCCCTTTGCAGGCCTGAAAAAGCACCCCCCCGAAAGGGGGGAAACAAGCAGAGAAGCCCGCAAAATTGGGGGCCGCGCCCTGCAATAGTTTGCGCAAAAGCTGCTGGCAAGCCCGCGGGCCTGCCGTTTTCCTTGATAACAGGGCACGCGCGGGCTGGCACGACGGTTGCTTCTCATATTGCAGTCGCGACGAGCAAGACGGGTTCGACTGAGACCCGGTTCAGCGAGGAAGCGACTATGCGACAGTGGTCTCTTCTCAGGGGTTACGCGGAGCCTGGGTTGAGTCGTTTCCTGTCGCGGCGTTTTTTCTGGTGTGGCTCAGGTAGCCGCACTGGGGTCTGCGGCCACCCGCTTGGCGGAGTGGTCACGTGGTGTTTCCAGTAGTCGGTCCCACGCCCCCCCAGGGGCCGGCTGCAGGAAGCCACAAAGCAGGGGCCCCGGGCTCACGCCTTGGACCCGCGCTTTTTCGGGGAAAGCGGTCTCGGCCCTGCCGGGGCCGCTTTTTTTTGGCCAGCTCATATTCCGGACCAGCAACAGGAGCTGCCGGCACACCACGCGCCCGCGGTCCTTGCTGCACGACCCGGCCGTGTCTAGAGTAGAAGCTGTACCAAGGGGCATCTGGAGTGAATTCAGGCAAAACAGTACTCATTGTTGACGACGAAGAGCGCATTCGCCGCGTCCTCGAGGCCAGCCTCAGTGCCATGGGCCTGATCGTGCTCACGGCAAGCAACGGAGAAGAGGCCATCAAGCTGCTCGACGAGAGCGTCGCCCTGATTCTCACCGACCTCAAGATGTCCGGCCGCGACGGGCTGGCGGTACTCGAAGCCTCGGCGGTACAGAGCCCCGAGCGCCCGGTCATAATCATGACCGCTTTTGGCACCGTGGACAGCGCCGTGTCAGCCATGAAAAAGGGTGCTTACGATTACGTCACCAAGCCCTTCAGCCTCGAAGAAATCGAGCTGCTGGTACGCCGCGCACTGCGAACCATCACCCTTGAAATAGAACACGGCTACCTGCGGGCCACCGGACTGCAGCGACTCGAAGACATGATCTGCCGGTCGGCTGCAATGAGCGAGGTATTCGACCTTATCCGCCGCGTGGGAAGCGCGGAGGGCACGGTGCTTATCAAGGGAGAAACCGGCACGGGCAAGGAACTCGTGGCGCGCGCGATACACGGCCTGAGCAGACGCAGAGACAGGTTGTTCGTCCCCATCAACTGCGCCGCCATACCCGGCGAGCTGCTCGAGACCGAACTCTTCGGCCACAGCCGGGGTGCGTTTACCGGGGCCACCGCCGACCGGGTAGGAAAATTTGAACTGGCGTCGGGCGGCACCCTGTTCCTCGACGAAATAGGAGACATGCCGCACCAGCTGCAGGCCAAGTTGCTGCGAGTACTCGAAGAAGGCGTCATCGAACGCCTGGGTAGTAACAACCAGATTCACGTCGATACCCGCATCGTGGCGGCCACCCACAGGGACCTGCACCAGGCCATGGAAAAGGGCGAATTCCGCGAAGACCTGTACTACAGGCTCAATGTGCTCACGCTCGACATCCCGCCTCTCAGGGACCGACTGGACGACGTCGGGCCGCTGGCCGAAAGTTTTCTCGCCCAGGCGGCCCGACGCAACGGACGCGACGTGCCCGAACTCGACGCCGGCGCATTACAGATGCTCCAAAACTACCCCTGGCCGGGCAACGTGCGCGAGCTGCGCAATATATGCGAGAGACTCACCGTGCTGGCAATGAGCCCGAGCGTGTCATCAGAACTGCTCTATCAGCTGCTCGACGTGCCCGATCGATTGGTGGGCAACAACGCCCCGGTAGCGAGTGGAGCCGATTCGGGCTCGCTGGCAGAAGCCATAGACACGGTGGAATCTGAAACGATCCGTCTCGCCCTCGACCGCTGCGACAACAACAAGGCGCGTACCGCACGCGAGCTCGGAATAAGTGAACGCAGCCTGTGGTACAAGCTCAAAAAATACGGCCTCGGTCCGAGGTCCAGTGGCCAGGGCGACGGCTGATCGGCGTCAGCGCCCCCGGCGATCGGCGCGCCACTTCCACGGGGGAACCATGCTCCCCCGCCATATCCCCACGCCCTGTGACTCGGCGCGGGTTTCATCGTCAACGTAGTCGTTACTGAAGCGCCGGTAGGCCAGCGCCCAACCGGCGGCGACCATGGCCGCCGAAAGATCGCGGCCGTCGCCCAGCTTGCATACACAGACCTTGCGTCCCCAGCTGTCGGTGTCTTTCACCTCGCAGTGGACCGCGCGGCCGCCAGCCAACCGGTCCATGGCCACGGTGGCGTGTTGACCGCAGGGCCAGCGCGAGCCATCCGAACCCTTGCAATACTGGCCCACTTCGGGCGCGTCGATACCGAACAGCCTGACCTTGGCGGTTCCCACCAGCAGGCTGTCGCCGTCCACGACTTCGGCCCTGCCAATGATCGTGGCCTGTCGGTTGGCCACCTGTTGGTCGGCTGCTATCGCCGGGTGATGTACCAGGGCCAACAGCAAGGCCAATGCCGGTAGCACGAGCTCAGTCTTCAAGCGTAGACGTATCACCCTCGTCCAGTCCCAGTTCGCGGGCGCGCAAGAGCCGGCGCATGATCTTTCCCGAACGCGTTTTCGGCAGCGTATCCACAAAGTCCAACTCCGAGGGGCGGGCTATGGGGCCGAGCTCCCGGGAAACGTGCTGCCTGAGTTCATCGGACAGATCAGCCCCCTGCTCGTAACCGTTGGCAGCCACCACGAACACCTTGATGCGCTCACCCTTGAGCTCGTCGGGCAAGCCAATGGCAGCCGACTCGGACACCGCCGGGTGAGAGATGAGCGAGCTCTCCACATCGGCGGTTCCGATTCGGTGCCCGGCAACGTTGAGCACGTCGTCCGACCGGCCGAGCACAGCCCAGTAGCCCTCATTGTCGCGCACCGCGATATCACCGGTCACATAACCACCCAGTCGCTCGCTGAAACAGGACTGGTAGCGCTCGTCGTCTTGCCAGATAGTCTGCATCATCCAGGGCACGGGTTGCTCCATGACCAGCGTGCCGCCTTCGCCGTCGTCCATGCGCCCGCCGGCTTCGTCGACGACCTTGAGCTTGATACCCGGCATGGCGCGACCCGCCCAGCCCGGACGGCCCTGCATGCAGGCGAAGGTTCCTATCATCGGGCTAGCGATCTCGGTCTGCCAGTAGTTGTCGACCACGTGACCCGCAGGCGCCAGGTTTTTTGCCGCCCACAGCCAGGCCTCGGGGTTGAAAGGCTCACCGGCGCAGAACAGCAATCGCAGAGTCGAGCGATCGCTGTCGGCCAGCGCCTTCTCTCCCGCGCGCATGAACATGCGTACCGCCGTGGGCGCGGTGAACAGCGCCGTGACCGAGTACTTGTCTACCAGCTGCCAGGTGATACCCGCGTCGGGGTAGTCGGGTGCGCCTTCGCGTATGACCTGCGTGGCGCCGGCCATCATGGGACCGTAACAGATGTACGAGTGCCCCACGATCCAGCCGATGTCGGAGGTGGACCACCAGGTGTCGCTCTCACCCACGTCAAAGTAGTGGGTCATGAGCAGGTGTACGCCTACCGCGTAGCCGCCGTGCACGTGTACCACGCCCTTGGGGCTGCCCGTGGTACCCGAAGTGTAGAGCATGAAGGCCGGGTGCTCGGCGTCCACCGCGACCGCCGCGCAGGAAGGCTCGGCCGCGAGCAGTTCGCACTCGAAATCCAGCTCGCCGGGGGCCAGGGCGGTGGCCTCGTCACGCCGCCAGACGAGCACGTGCTCCACCTGCTCAAGGCCGGCCAGGGCAGCGTCGACAATGGGCTTGAGTGGCACGACCGCGCCGCGACGGTAGGTCAGATCGGCGCACACCAGCACGCGCGCGCCCGAGTCCTCTACGCGGTGGCGCAGTGCCCCTTCGCCCATGCCGGCGTAGACAACCGAGTGCACAGCGCCCAGCCGCACGCAGGCCTGCATGGTAAACAAGCCCTCGGGACTGAGCGGCATGTAGATAACCACTCGGTCGCCCTCGCCCACGCCCAGGCCTCGCAAGACGTTGGCCGTACGGGAAACCTGCTCCAGTATTTCAGAGTAGCTGTAATCACGCGGCGGTTGGTCTTCGCACTCAGCGTGCAACGCCACCTTGTCGCCCAGGCCGCGCTCGATATTACGCTCCAGACAGTTGTAAGAAAGATTGGTCCGGCCACCCACGAACCAACGATGACTGCTGCCGTCGATCTGCATCGCCTGCTGCCATCGTTCGAACCAGTGTAACTCGTCGGCCGCCCTCTCCCAGAACGCCTCGGGATCCGCTTCCCAGTCGCGGTACCAGGCCTGGTCATCTTTAACCCTGGCGGCCTCAAGCACGTTGCCGGGAGGATCGAGACGCTGGTCGAGATGAGAAAGGGCTTCTATAGCGTCGGCGTGGTGGGTCATGTCAGCGGCCGACGCTAGCGCCGCCTGCTGGTGGAGGCAATACCAACCCGAAAGCAATGCAAAGGGAGGCAAATGTGAGTAACCTGGCGTGTCAGTTGACGGATGCCCTAACAGTGATTAGCCTTTATGTATGCCCGACACCGTAGCAAGGTTCAGACTGGGAGAAGTGGTACGCCACCGGATTTTCCCGTTCAGGGGGGTCATTTTTGACGTCGACCCCGAGTTCGCCAACAGCGAGGAGTGGTGGCAGTCGATCCCCGAGGACATGCGCCCGCGCAAAGACCAGCCCTACTACCACCTGCTGGCCGAGAACGAAGACGGACCATACATGGCTTACGTCTCGGAGCAGAACCTGCTCAACGACGCCGAGCACGGACCAGTGGGGCACCCCGGCATAGACATGATGTTCGGTGCCCTCGAGAACGGAGTCTACGAACCCCGCGCCACCCTCAACTGACGAGCTGGAGGCAAGCGGCCACCGGGCAAGCCGTCGACCAGGCATTGCCCTCCCGCCTTGTTCGACGTGGCCGGTCAAGTATCCTACAAGTTCTCGTGGCGCCCGTTGCCAGCGCGCGGAGAAGAAGAGAACTTGGACCTGGGACTTTCAAACGCGACCGCGCTGGTAACCGGAGGAACGCAGGGCATGGGACGCGCGACCGCGGAGTTCTTCGCCCGCGATGGCGCGCGCGTGGCGGTGTTTGCCCGTAGCAGTGACGGGCTTGCAGAAACCGAGAAGGCGCTGCGCCGCCTCGGCAGCCCGGACGCCGTCGGTATCCAGGTCGACGTTACCAATCCAGCCTCGGTACGGGAGGGGTTCTCTACAATCTCCGAACGCTGGGGATCCCTGAACGCATTCGTGAATACCATCGGCCCGGGTGTCACTGGATCAATAGACGAACTTACTGAGGAACAGTGGAAAGAGAGTTTCGAGCTCGGCACCATGTCGGCGGTGCGCTGCGTACGCGAAGCGTTACCTCTACTTCGTAAAGCCGACTGGGCTCGCATTGTATTCGTGTCGGCACATTCGACCAAGCGCCAGACTCCCTCGCTTGTCAGCTACACCGCGGCCAAGAGCGCGCTGACCAGTATCAGCAAGAACCTGTCGCGCACGCTTGCCCCCGATGGAATCCTGGTCAACACCGTCTCGCCGGGCACCTTCCTGACCGGCGGGGTGCGTCGCTGGCTGGAGGGTATGGCCGTGGAACGCGGGGTGGACCCGAACAGCCTGGAGGATCTCAACCGCATAATCGCCGAGGATTTCGGCGAACCCTGCGACCTCGGCCGGGCGGGGCTCCCGGACGAAATTGGCGCCGTGATCGCCTTTCTCTCCTCCAGGACCAACTCGTATATGACCGGTGCCAACGTGAACGTCGACGGGGGCTCGGATTTCGCCTGATGGACGTCGCGCGGTTAGTCGAAAGTTCGATCACTCATACCGGGCTCGATGACTTCGGCGGAGACTCCTTCCGGGAAGGACTCGACGTTCTGGCAAAATCGCTGTCGGAAGAGGCGGAACTCGGCGACGTAGGTCGCATGGTCGCCCTCGGCCACCTGCGCCGGTTGCTGTCCAGCCGACTCCGCGTCGAGGACTGCTACCGACAAAATCCGGAAATAGAACTGGAGGAAACGCCGGCACCAATATTCATCCTTGGCCTGCCGCGCACCGGCACGACCGCCTTGTCAACAAGACTCGCGCGCGACCCTGACACGCGCTCCTTGCTCACATGGGAGTCGATGCACCCTACCCCGCCACCCGAGGCCGCCACGCGCGACACCGACCCGCGCATCGAACGCGCCCGCTCCGAACAGGAGCTGATGTACTCCGCGTTCCCCGAAATGAAGAAAATGTACGACGCGTCACCGACCGACCCGACCGAATGCCAGGACCTGCTGGGCATGGAATTCAAGACATACCACTTCTCGGGACAGTACTGGGCCCCGGGCTACGCCGAGTGGGTAATAGACCAGGACATGACCAGCGCGTACCGTTACCACCAACGCACCCTGAAACTCCTGCAGTGGCATTGCCCGCCAAACCGGTGGCACCTTAAAACCCCGGTACACATGCTGTCACTTGAAGCGCTCAACGAGGTCTACCCTGACGCTCGTTTCATAATGACGCACCGGGATCCGGCTGCAGTACTTGGCTCAGTGTGTGCGCTTATACAAGTCACGCGCAGCATGGCCAGCGACAAGCGGGATCCCAAGCGGATAGGCAACGAACAAATCGAGTTCTGGCCGCTTGCGCTGGAACGCGCGATGGCGTTTCGCGAGCGCATAGGAGAGGACCGGTTCGCCGACGTGTTTTTCACCGAGCAGCTCGAAGATCCCGTCGGGGTGGTAGCCAGTGCGTACCAGAAACTTGGCCTTGCCTTCATCGGACGGGTCCGCGACGAAATGTCCGCGTGGGCGCAAACACACCAACGGGGACGTCACGGTAGCTACACCTACTCGCTTGAAGACTACGGGCTGAACCCGGGGCACGTGCGCGAACGCTTCAGGTCTTACATTGACCGCTTCGTCGTGGAAATGGAGGACATACGATGAGCGAGCAAAAAAAGCCGCAGACGCCGAGTGGCTGGCCGGGCATGGTTCGACGGGCTGTTCGGCGAGCACCTTCAACAGACCCGGCCATAGCCAACGGAGACGCGTGGAAAGAAATGCTGGCCGAGCTTGAGCGTGCCGGGAGCTTCGTGGTGGGAAAGGGTGCACCCGAAAACCAGCTGGACCAGGCCGAGGGCTGGCTCCATCTCGCCTCGCTCCTGCGCATGGGCGCGGGCGAAATGATGGTCACCGTGGATCCGGACAGGCCGCGCTTCGAATGGAACGATGGCACGGGCAAGTGGGGGCTGGATTGCTCAGACGCGCTGTACGCGCAGACGTCTGTCCGGGCCGGTAACGTGTACCGTGTACGTGGACGACGCGGCAGTGTCCACTTCCTGGGCATTCAGTTGGTCGCCCGCATGCGCGCGGTCGTCGATATCGACGCCGATGACCTGGAGATAGACGACGACGGAATTTTTGATATCCAGCTGGGTGGAGACAATCCCGGCGGGGGAAACTGGGTGGAACTCCCCGAAGACGCTACCGCCATTATCGTGCGCCAGTTCTTTTACGACTGGGACAACGAGGAGCCCGCAACTTTAACCATCGACAGGATCGACGGCGGCGCCTCGCGATCCCCGACCACGGTCAGCCCGGGGGCTACGGCAGCCCAGCTTCGGGCGGTCGGGCGATTCGTCCACGACAACACACAGTGGTGGGTACAGGCAACTCTGGGCAAACAGGGCGAACACTTGAACACATTTCCCGACGACCAGGGAGGACTGGGAAACGTGGCGGCAGCCTCCCAGAAATACCAGGCCTTCGGCATCGGGTACTTCCGCCTGGCCGATGATGAAGCCCTCCTGGTGGAGGTAACGCCACCCGCCGCGAGGTACTGGAGCCTGCACCTGGGCAACTACTGGATGGAGTCGCTGGACTTTGCCAACTACCAGTCGAGCCTGAACGGCCACCAGGCAGTTATTGACTCGGACGGGGTTTTTCGCGCCGTCATTTCCGCCAGGGACCCCGGTATTCCCAACTGGCTGGATCCGGCCGGTCACACCGAGGGCTCCATGGTTTACCGATGGAACCAGGCGGACCAGGCCCCGATACCCGCGACGCGGGTTGTGCCCTTCGAATCAGTACGCGGGTTGCTGCCTGCCAACACGCCCGAAGTAACGCCCGACCAACGCGAAGCCTCTATCGAGCGCCGAAGAGTTCACGTCAGGCGCCGTTACGCGCGACCGCTGTAACCGATCGTCAGCGCCTTACAGCAAACCAGCCTAGGCCCGCCAGCAACCCAGCAACCGCTACTGCCAGCGTGGCCACGTGGTCCGTGGCAGCGAGCCAGTGTAGCGCACCGGCTGCCCCCGTGGGCAGCGGGTGGGCCTGGGCGACAAACGGCAACAGCAGTGCCGCCAGGGTCAAAAGTATTACCTTTCTGTTCATTCTTGTTTCTCCTCAGTTACTCGCCGTGGCCTCGGCCCGGCCACTGTCCAGTGCAGCTGCCGCGACATCAAGTCCGCCGGCGTGAACAATAAACTCCACCACCCGGTCGGCCCCGCCGCCTTCCTTCAAGCAGGTGAACACGAACGGGCGTTCCCCTCGCATTCTCAAAGTATCGCGCTCCATCACCCCGAGGTCGGCGCCGACCATGGGCGCGAGATCGGTCTTGTTGATCACCAGCAGGTCTGACCTCGTAATGCCGGGTCCGCCCTTGCGGGGAATCTTTTCGCCGGCGGCTACGTCGATCACGTAGACCGTGAGGTCTGCCAGTTCGGGGCTGAAGGTAGCAGCCAGGTTGTCACCGCCCGACTCCACGAAACACAACTCGGCACGGGGAAACTTTTCGTTCATCCGCGCTATGGCTGCGAGGTTGATCGACGCGTCCTCTCGTATGGCGGTGTGCGGACAGCCACCGGTCTCCACTCCATCAATACGTTCGGCCGCCAGCGCCCCCGAGCGGGTGAGTATGAGCTGATCCTCGCGGGTGTAGATGTCGTTGGTGACAACAAACAGGTCGTAGTCATCACGCATACGACGGCAGAGCTGCTCGATGAGCGCCGTCTTGCCCGAGCCCACAGGGCCGCCTACGCCCACCCTCAAGGGGCCGTTGCCACCGGAGTTACTGTCGTTATCGCCCTTCACTCTCATTCCTCATCCTCCATTCCCGGCCCGGTATCAAGACCTGAACAGCCGGGTGTACTGCGTTTCGTGACAGGCCGAAGCCCAGTCGACCACCGGGCTTGCCGACCCGAGCTCGTCGAGCGTCGAAGCCAGCGCCCGGTCCCTGGTTTCGATGACTGTCGTTTCGAGCGACTTCAACACCCGCTGTCCACCTGCCTGCCCCAGCGGCACCAATCTTACGCCCGCCGAAACAAGGTTGGCTACAAAACCGTGCAGCCAGCCCAACAGCGCCACCTTGCAGGGCATACCGGCTATCCAGCAGGCCATCGCCGAGGCCAGGGGCGAGACCAGTTCCACCCCCCTTGCCTTCAGACCCGCCTGCCAGGCGGCCAATCCCTCGTCCTTCCAGCACTCGGCCACGGTGGCGGCAAAAGCCTCGCCCTGCTGCGACGACTCCAAGGCCAGCTCCGAGCTACCCCGCAGCACGGCCGCCAGCTCCACGACCTCGGCGAGCGCGCCGTCTTCAAGGCCGCCGCGCGAAGCCGCCTGCCAGGCTGCGGTGAACAACACCGCGTCGTTCCATCCCGAACCGTGGGCCACCACCACCCGCAACCATTCACCCAGTGTGTCGGCGTCGTTCAGCAGGCCCTGCTCGATGGCAAACTCCAAGCCGTGCGAGTAGGAGAACCCGCCCGTAGGAAAGGCCGGAGAGTTCCAGGCCATGAGCCGGTACAGCGTCGCGTCATCAGTGATCATGGCTGCCTTCGCCTGCGTGCGAATGATAGGCGCCCGTCTCAGCGTCGAACGGTCTGCGACAGACCCGCAGCGTGGCGCCCAGGCCTTCGAGCATGCCCTCGATGACGTGGTCCCGGCCTATGAAGAAGCGTTGGCCGTCGAGCTGGGCCGGTACGTGACGATTGCCCACGTGCCAGGCGAGCCTGAGCAGGCTGCCCTCGTCGGCAGCGCTCACTTCCACCAACTCCTCGGCAGCCGCGACAACCCGCAGCCAACTTCCGTCGTCGAGTCGCAGCAGGTCGCCGTCGCGCATGGCCACGACGCGGTCGAGATCCAGCAGCAGGTCGCGCCCGGCGCTGGTAACAAGTCGCAAGCGCCGACGGTGCCTGTCATGAAAATTCAGCTCGATTTCATCGCCCACCTGCTGATCCGCCCGCTCGTGGGCCGGCAGGTGCTCTACCGCCCTGGCCGTGGCGCGATCGGAAACGTCGGCTGTTGTGCTCACTGGCATAGCGTCGGTGCTCAGTAGAGAAAGTACCTTTGCGCCATGGGCAGCTCGGTGGCGGGTTCACAGGTCAGCAGCTCGCCGTCGGCCCTGACCTCGTAAGTTTCGGGGTCGACTTCCAGCTCGGGCATGGCGTCGTTGAGCAGCATATCCTTCTTGCCGATATCGCGAGTGTTGCTGACCGCAAGCAGTTGGCGCGCCAGCCCCAGCGACTCGCCGAGCCCGGCATCCAGCGCCGCGCGGCTGACGAAGCTCACCGAGCTTTCGGTCAGCGCCCGCCCAAGCGCGCCGAACATCGGACGGTGGTACTCCGGCTGCGGGGTAGGAATGCTCGCGTTGGGGTCGCCCATCACCGCCGACGAGATGCTGCCCGACTTGATGATCAGCGCCGGCTTCACGCCAAAGAACGCGGGGTCCCACAGCACGAGGTCGGCCAGGCGCCCGACCTCGACCGAACCCACGTGATCGGAGATGCCGTGGGTGATGGCCGGGTTGACGGTGTACTTGGCCACGTAACGCCGCGCCCTCAGGTTGTCGTTGTCGCCCTTCTCGCCGGGCAGGGCGCCGAACTGGCGCTTCATCTTGTCGGCAGTCTGCCAGGTGCGGGTTATGACTTCGCCCACGCGGCCCATGGCCTGGCTGTCAGAGGCTATCATCGAGAACGCGCCGCGGTCGTGCAGTATGTCCTCGGCGGCTATGGTCTCGCGGCGTATGCGACTCTCGGCAAACGCCACGTCCTCGGGAATGTTGCGATCGAGGTGATGGCAGACCATGAGCATGTCGAGATGCTCGTCGAGGGTGTTTACCGTGAACGGGCGCGTCGGGTTGGTGGACGACGGCAGCACGTTGGCGTAACCGCACACCTTGATTATGTCGGGCGCGTGTCCGCCGCCGGCCCCCTCGGTATGAAAAGTATGAATCGTGCGATCCTTGAACGCGGCCAGGGTGTTTTCAACGAAACCTGATTCGTTGAGCGTGTCGGTGTGTATGGCCACCTGCACGTCGCTCTCGTCGGCCACCGACAGGCAGCAGTCGATGGCCGCGGGTGTCGTGCCCCAGTCCTCGTGCAGCTTGAGCCCGCAAGCGCCGGCCAGCACCTGCTCGCGCAGCCCCTCGGGCCTGCTCGCGTTGCCCTTAGCAAAAAACCCAAGATTAACCGCCAGTCCCTCGGCGGCCTGCAACATCCTGCCTATGTGCCAGGCCCCGGGCGTGCAGGTGGTCGCGTTGGTGCCCGTGGCGGGGCCCGTGCCGCCGCCCATCATGGTGGTTATGCCGCTGGCAATCGCGTCGTCCACCTGCTGCGGGCAGATAAAGTGTATATGGACGTCGAGTCCGCCGGCCGTCAGTATCTTGCCCTCGCCGGCTATGGCCTCCGTGGACGGGCCGATGATTATGTCGACGCCTGGCTGCACCTGCGGGTTGCCGGCCTTGCCTATCGCCGCAATGCGCCCATCACGTATGCCGATGTCGGCCTTCACAACGCCCCAGTGGTCGAGGATGAGCGCGTTGGTGATCACGGTATCGACCGCGCCCTCGGCCCGGGTAGCCTGCGACTGCCCCATGCCGTCGCGAATGACCTTGCCGCCGCCGAATTTTACTTCCTCGCCGTAGG
>DUBO01000046.1 GCA_012960245.1 Candidatus Binatota bacterium
TCAGGCTCAACGCACTGCAGCGGGCCTGCGATCTCTGGGGCGCGCGCCTGCAGAGCACCGTCGAGATCAGGGTGGGGGCAGAGTTCAACGCGCTGGGCGGTGGCCCGAGTTCGGCCACGCTGGGGTTTGCCGGCCCCAACGGCGGCTTTATCAATTTTGCCAACGCGCCGCGCGCGGACACGATCTACCCCCAAGCGCTGGCCAACAGTCTTTTCGGTATCGATCTCGCTGAGGGGCTAGACGACATATCGGCGACTTTCAACAGCGATGTAGACGGCCCCATAGTGCTGGGTCCCACCGACTTCTACTACGGTCTTGACGGGTTGCCTGGCAGCGACGTGGACTTTATCACGGTGGCTTTGCACGAGCTCGGCCACGGCCTGGGTTTTCTTACTTTCGTAGACGTCAGCACCGGGGCGAAAAACAGCGGCTTTGACGACGCCTACATGCTCAACCTCGAAGACCACAGCAGCGGCCTGGGCTGGCCGGTGATGACCAACGGCGAGCGCGTGGCCTCGGCGGTTGACCAGGGCGATCTGCACTGGACGGGCCCGTCGGCCCGCGTGGCGACCACTGGGCTGTCTGCCGGTACCCACGCGGGCAGCGGCCACGTGCTCATGTACGCGCCCAGCCCGCTGCAGCTCGGCTCATCGGTGTCGCACTGGAGTCTTGACCTGGCGCCCAACGAGTTGATGGAGCCGAGTTATTCCGGCGCCAACCGCGATCTCGAAATAACCCTGGCCGCCTTTGAGGACATCGGCTGGCTGACCCTGCCCGCGGTGGTCTGCGGTGCGCCCGTGACCGAGAGTTTTCCGCCCTCTGCTTCTGACGCGCTGTCCATACTGCAGACCTCTGTGGGTATGAGCAGTTGCGCACTGTGTATCTGCGACGTGGATTCGAACGGTTTTATGGCGGCGTCAGACGCCCTGCGTGTTCTGCAACGCGCCGTGGGTCTGTCGGTAACGCTCGTCTGCCCGGCCTGCTGAACAGAGCGGGCGGCTGCAGGTCAGTCGAGTCGGCTGATGTCTTCGAGTTCGCGGCCGCGGGTTTCGGGCAGGCGCAGCAGCACCAGGCCTCCTACCGCCACCGTGAGCGAAATCCAGGCCGTGGCCGAGGCTATCTGCTCGGCGTTGTCGCTGCCCATTCCCAGCAGCCACAGTCCCAGCGCCCAGCCCAGGGTCTGCACCGACACCGTCCAGCCCGAGGCCGTGCTGCGAAACGAGGTGGGAAACAACTCTGTTGATATAGCGCGCAGTATTACCGAGCCGGCCGTACCGCAGAACACTATGAAAATGTAGGCAATCGGCAAAGCGGCGCCGCCGGGTCCGCGGTAGAACAGCCAGGCGGCGGCAGGGTAGAGCAGGAAGAACACCGCACCCACTATCCTGCGGCCGTGTTTGTCGCCCTGTTTGCCGGCTACGATGTTGCCGATTATACCTACCATTCCACCGGCGATGACCATGAACGAATACTGTCCGGGCGACCAGCCGTGCAGCTTCTGCACGATGTAGGAAGTGAACTGGAAGACGCTCACCTCGCCGGTAGCAACCAGCAGGCTGGTCAGGCCCACGAGCGCTGTGCGGCCCGGAAACGCGGTGGCCAGGTCGATGACCGGCTGCAGGGCGTCGCGCCAGCGGTGGTCGGTGTCAGCCGTGGATGCCTTACCGGTGGCGAGTCGGTTGGCGATAAAGCGACCTGTCTCGGGCAGGTTGCGGCCGAACATGGGAAGCAGGAATACGGGAAGTATTCCTATCGCGTAGAGGCTGCGCCAGCCGAAAGGCAGCAGGTCGATGAAGGCGAAGCCGAGCGCCCCGAGCCCGTGACCGAAAGCTGCCAGCGCCGCCGTCATGCCTATGCCCCAGCCGCGGTGCTCGGCCGGGAACTCCTCGGCGATCAGCACCATGCCTATGGCCACGCCGGCGAGCAGGAAGGTGCGCGTAAACATCTGCGCTGCGACAAAGTGGGCCGGCGTCTGGGCCAGCGCGGTGAGGAAGGTGCCCAGGCTGAAGCCGACGACGGTGGCCAGGAAAACCGGGCGACGCCCGATGCGGTCGGCCACCGGTACTACTGCAAGGGCCGGCAGGCCGCCTATCCTCACGAGTCCGAGCAGGCCGCCCATCTTGTCTTCGTCCATGCCCACGCCTTCAGCGATGTGCTTGAGCGCCGAGGTGATTATCGAAAGGTCGTAGCCTTCGAACAGCAGGGCCAGCGAGACCACCCCCAGCAACTTTATGTGGCGGTCTTCGAGGGGGGGGAGGGGCCCAAGGAAGTGAGGGATCCACCAGGGGCGCTTGACGGCTGCTGCACTCACGGAAGGGGGGGGAGCTCCACTATCGCAACGCCGTCTTCTTCAACAACGGGCAGTGACTCAAGGCTTTTTCCCGAGGGCGGCCCGGCTACGCACAGGCCGGTAGCCGGTTCGTACAGGGCCCCGTGCGTGGCGCAGACTATCCAGCAACGGTCGTTTGAAAGAAACCGGTTCTCGACCCAGTCGAGCGTGGTGGGTATGTGTCGGCAGCGGTTGCGGTAAGCCAGCAGGCGGCCTTCGTGCCGCAGCAGGAAAGCCGGCGCGAGGATGTTTTTATCCTCAACACCGCCTTCCGTGGGTGGCGCTGCATCAGTAAAAGAAAAGGCAAGAGTCTCGCCTTCGGCCAGCTTCGAGGCGGCATCTATACGCATGGTGCGCGGAGCCATCCGCGCAGACTATCAGTGGTGGCTTGGCCGGGCTACTGCGCCTCGGGCCGTGGGGCTGGAGTTGTGGGTGGCTTTCATGCTAAACAGGGCCACCGGTGTTGTCCGGGGGAGTACTCTGCTTATGGTTGCCACGCTTCGTCTGGGTTCTGCTCACCGGTCTGTTTCAGCATTCGCCCTTGCTTTCGTTTTCATCGCCACCGCGACCCCCGGACAGTCCTGGTCGGCGGGCCCCGAAGTCGGCATGAAAATCACCAAGGTGAACATGCACGAGTACGACGACTACCTGCCGCCGTCGGTGCAGATCATGCTCGACTACGGCATGACCATAGAAGTGGGCGACTACGAATCCTGCCCATGGCCCAAAGCCTTTATTGAAGCCACCGAGAAGTACTCGAGCCAGGTTGAGTTGGCCGAAGACAACCTGGCCCTGCACAACTACACGGCCGGCATGCCGTTTCCGAACATCGACGCCAATGATCCGGCTGCCGCGTGGAAGATCATGTGGAACCATGAGCACAAGCCGGCCTTCAGCGATGACGTGCGCACCGAGTGGGTGGTCGAGAACATGGACGATCGCGGCTACGTCGAAAAGATGCTGTCGTCGGATGTCTGGCGGCGCCTGAAGTGGGAAGGGCGTATCATCCATGACCCGAAACCGGTCATAGAACACGAGCCGCCCATGCGTTTCACCGAGCAGTGGGGGCCGATCCAGACGCCTTTCGACTTGAAGGGGACGTCGTTTTTATCGTACCGCTACGAGGAAGCGCAGCGGTCGGATGACTCCTGGCTCTACCTCCCGGCACTCCGGCGTGTACGTCGTTATTCCACCTCGGATCGAAGCGGCACGCTGTTCGGCGGTGACATAGACCAGGATTCTATCTGGGGCTTTAACTCCAAGCCCGAGTGGTGGGATTTTCGGTTGCTCGGCCAGCGCGAAATTCTCGTACCCATGCACACAGGCAAGTACGGTACCCTCGACTTGTGGTGTGGCACCGCCGGCACCGCCAGTTGGGTGCCCTGCGTGAAGTGGGAAAAGCGCAAGGTATGGCTGGTCAAGGGCACCCCCGAGCGCTTGCCCGTGTACGCGTTTTCGAAGCGCCACCTATGGGTTGACCAGGAAGTATACAACGTGACCACTTCTGAGATTTTCGATAAGGCCGGTGAGCTTTGGAAGGTGTGGCAGAACACCTTCTGGTGCACCGAGTCCGTGCGTGACAATCGCCGCTACGAGGATAAGCGCCTGTTCACGCCGGCCATAGCCATGATCGACTTCCAGTTGCGCCATAGCTCGCGCATAACGCCACCGGGCCCGGCCAACCCCATGGAACACGACTGGATGTTCGAGGCCAGCGAGGAGTCCTTGAACGTGCCCGAGTTCTACACGATAGCCAGCGTTCTCAACGAGGGACGCTGACGTTTCGCGGCGGTCGCCACACTGATAGCCGGGCTGATTGCAGCCTCGGTGTTCGGCCGCGGTGCAGAAAACGGCCTGGGAAACAGTAGGGCGCGTGAAAGTGCTACGCCGTCCGCTGCTGCTGTTCGACGGCGACTGTTCGTTCTGTCGACTATGGATCGAGCGTTGGCGGCGAAGCAGCGGCGAAAGCGTAGACTACGCCTCCTCGCAGCAGCGGGGCGCTGAGTTTCCGGATGTAGCCCCCGACGTCTTCGAACGCACGGTGGTGCTGGTCGACGTCGATGGTTGCGTGTACCAGGGCGCCCACGCGGTGCTGCGTACCCTGGCCGCTTCGGGGCACGACCGCTTGCTTGTTGCTTACCAGCGGCTGCCCGGTTTTGCCCCCGCCGCCGAGCTGGCCTACCGCCTGGTTGCGGCCAACCGCGGGCTGGCCTCGTTTGTCACCCGGCTGCTGCTGCCTGTTTCTCCCGCGCGCTACCTGTTGACCCGCAGATGTTTTCTGGCGGGGATGGGCCTTGTCTATCTCGCCGCGTTTGTTTCGCTGTGGGTGCAGGTACACGGCTTGCTTGGGAGCTCGGGCATCACGCCGGCAGACGAGCTGCTGCAACGAGCGGCGGCTGCGGTACCCGGGCCCCTGCATTGGTGGCGCTGGCCCACGCTGATGTGGTTGTGGCCGGGGGACATCTCGCTGCACCTGCTCTGCGCTGGGGGCGTGGTGGCGGCTTTGATGATGGTGGGCGGCCGCGCGCTGGTGGCGGCGAGCACGGTGGCCTGGCTGCTGTACCTTTCGCTGTTTACCGTGGGCGGCGTTTTTCTCAGCTTCCAGTGGGACATCCTTCTGCTCGAGGCTGGTGTGCTGGCTCCTTTTCTCGCCCTGGGCTGGCGCGCGGGACGCGCACCGTCGCGGGCAGCGTTGCTGCTGTACCGCTTGCTGTTGTTCAAGCTGATGTTCATGTCGGGGGTAGTCAAGCTGATGGCCGACGATCCTGCCTGGTGGAACCTGTCGGCGCTCGACTTTCACTACTGGACACAGCCCTTGCCGCCGTGGACTGCCTGGTACGCGGACAAGCTGCCCGCCGGTGTACAGCGGGTATCGACCGCGCTTATGTTCGCGATCGAGTTGCTACTGCCCTTCGCCTTGTTGGCCGGTCGTCGTGGCAGGCAGCTGGCGGCGGCGGGGTTTGCACTGCTGATGGTGGTCATCTCTTTCACCGGCAACTATGGTTTTTTCAACCTGCTGACCCTGGTCCTGTGCCTGCCGCTGCTCGATGATCACGCAATCGACCGCTTGCTGCCGGCGAGGGCGGCAGGCCTGCTGCGGGGACCGCCGGGCGATGGAGCAACAGCTGCAGCAGGCGCGGGGGCTGTAAGCGCTGCCGCGCGCCTGGCTGGCCTTGCTGCGATGCTGTTGCTGGCCGCGCTCAGTCTCGGACACATGACCGGCCGCCTGCTGGGCTACGCAGTGCTGCCCCCGGCCCTGCGCTCGACGATGACCAGCTTGTCGCCCCTGCACCTGGCCGGTGGTTACGGCCTGTTTGCCCGCATGACCAGGCAGCGAAGCGAGATAGTAGTCGAAGGCAGTCTCGACGGCCGCCAGTGGAAGGCCTACGAGTTTCGCTACAAGCCCGGCGACCCGGCGCGGCGGCCGGCTTTCGTGGCACCGCATATGCCCCGCCTGGATTGGCAGATGTGGTTTGCCGCTCTCGGTGACTACCGCCACAACCCCTGGCTGACGGCGTTTATGCGTCGCCTGCTGCAGGGTTCTCCCGCGGTCATGGGCCTGCTGGGCGACGACCCCTTTGATGGCCGGGCGCCTCGTTACCTGCGGGCACTGCGCTATGACTATCACTTCAGCCCGGGCAGTGACGACGACGCCTGGTGGCGACGCGAGCCGCGTGGTCTCTACGCGCCGGTAATGGAGCGACGTTAGCTTGCTTGAATTGTCGCGGCCGTCGTGTCCTCATGCGCGGCTGCGGGAGGGCGGCAGGTGGCAGCATCCCTGCTGACGTATCCGCCCAAAGGAGTATAAAGAATACAGATGAACATTGCCGAGACCGACGCCCTTTTGACCACCACGCGCTCCGTGCGCAAGCGGCTCGATTTTTCCCGGCCCGTTGAAGCCGAGCTGCTCGAAGAGTGCATTGACCTGGCGCTGCAGTCGCCAACCGGATCAAACCAGCAGGGCTGGCACATCGTCGTGGTCACCGACGAGGCCAAGCGCAAGGCCATAGCCGACGTGTACCGCGAGGGCTTCACGGCTTACCAGGCCATGAAAGAGGGCGTGGATCCAGGTTTCAGTGAGGACGACCTGCGAGCCGAACAGATGCCGCGCGTGTATGACTCGGCCGGTTACCTGGCCGAGAACATGGAGAAGGCGCCGGCCTTCGTGCTTTTCTGCGTAGAAGGCCGGGTGGAAAATGCCGGAGTCATCGGGCAGGCGTCGTTGTACGGCTCGGTGCTGCCCGCCGCGTGGTCATTCATGCTGGCCGGGCGCGCGCGTGGGCTGGGAATGGCCTGGACGACCATTCACCTGTTCAAGGAGAAAGCCGTGGCCGAGCTGCTCGGGCTGCCCGATAACGTGACCCAGACCGTGCTGTTTCCGGTGGCGTATTTTACCGGTGACGGCTTCAAGCCCGCTAAGCGGCTGCCGGCCTCCAGCGTTACCCACTGGAACAGCTGGGGCAGCAAGCGCGGCTGAAAGCTGGCTGCCTTCTATCGCGGTGCCACCCTTGCGGGCACAATGGTCGAGGGGCCCTTTTCGGCCCCCGGTACTGAGGTCCGTTCGAGCGGGCTGATACGTGCGGGCCAATACGAGAGTCAAGGTGGCGGGCGGCGAAAGGAAAAAACGAGCGGCGAATCCTCACCTGTGGGTATCGAGTACCTACTTTGCCGAGGGGTTTCCGTACAGCGTAGTTCACCAGCTGGCCGAAGTCCTGTTCAAGGAAGCGGGCGCCAGCCTGCAGGCCATAGGCCTGACCTCTCTTTTGCACCTGCCCTGGAACCTCAAGTTTCTATGGGGCCCGCTGCTCGACGCCTTTGCGACCAAGCGGGCCTGGATGGTAACTGTCGAGCTGCTGATGGCCGTCCTGCTGGTGGGCCTGGCGCTGGTCGCAACGAGCGGGCAGGTGTTGCTGTTTGCGTCGCTGCTGTTTGCTTTGCTGGCCGTGCTGTCGGCTACCCACGACATAGCCATCGATGGCTATTACCTCGAGGCGCTCGACGAGGACGACCAGTCGCGTTTTGTCGGCTACCGGGCGTCGGCCTACAAGGTGGCCATGATGCTGGTCGCCGGCCCCACGCTGATTTTTGTCAGCAAGGTCGGCTGGTCTGCCGCGTTCGCGGCCACCGCGGTGGTCATGCTGCTGTTGATGGCCTGGCACCAGGTCTTTCTGCCCAGGGTAGAGGTGCAGCAGCGTCCCGCCAGGGTGATGCTGGCCACGCTGTTGCGCGGGCGCGTGCTGGCGGGGGCGGTCGTGCTCGCAGCGTTGTTGCTGGCGGGCCGGTGGCTGCTGCCACAACTGCAGCCGCTGCTCCCGGCTGCACTGCAGACGGTGTCTGTTTCGGGCTGGATCGCGATCTCGCTGCTCGCGTCACTGCTGCTGGCCATGGCCATGTTGCCCCGGCTCAAGCGTGTGCTGGCGGGTAGCGATTCGTTCTACGCGTCGGCCTTCGTTGATTTTCTGGCCCAGGACAGGGTGGGGCGCTTACTGGCCTTCGTGGTGCTCTTCAGGGCCGGCGAGTCCTTCCTGCTCAAGATGCGTTATCCCTTTCTGCGCGATCTCGGCATGAGCATGGAGCAGTACGCATTTGCCAGCGGCACCGTGGGGCTGGTGGCTTCTTTCGTGGCCACGCTGCTGGGTGGATACCTGATTTCAAGGCACGGGCTGCGGCGCTGGATATGGCCTTTCGTGCTGGCGCAGAACACGCTCAACCTGCTCTACATGTGGCTGGCCAGCGGATCGGGCGAGGGGCTGCCGGCGTGGACGCTGGTGGTCACGCTCGAAGCCTTCGGCTCGGGCCTTGGCACCGCCGTGTTCATGGTTTACCTCATGCGCTGCTGTGGCAGGGAGCACCGGGCGGCCCACATGGCGCTGCTGACGGCCTTGATGAGTCTCGGCTTTACCATAGCCGGGGTGGCCAGCGGTTTTCTCGCCGAGGCGCTCGGGTTCACGAGCTACTTCGGTTTTACCTTCCTGGCTTCGTTACCGGCGATGGCCTTGATACCGCTGCTGCCCAACCTTGATCGGCCGGCAGGCGCCGGTCGGGCCTGATGCTCAGTTGGCTGGGCTGATGCTCGCTACCGAGTAGCCAGAATTTCCCAGCGCCTTGGAGCAGGCTTCGCTGCTCAGCTGGTGGTCCCCTGACACCGACACCTTGGCCGACTGCGTTTCGAAGTCGACGCTCACGCCGGTGACGCCGTGAATGCCCTCGAGCATTGACTCGATGGCTGGCGGGCAGCCTATGGCGCAGCTCATGCCCTCGATGGCCAGCACGTAGTCGTGCGCGTCTGCGCTGGCGACGGCTTCGTCGGCAATGGCGCTGCTGACCGCCGGGCCCGCGAACTGGGTACCCATGAGAAGGACCGCTGCTGTTGCCAGCGCGGCCAGTGATACGGCTGTTCTGTTCATCATGACAAGTAACCTCCGGCCTAATAGTATAGCCGTGTCACGGGTTAAGAGCAGGCCCCGGGGCAGTATTTCCACGAGAAAATTCTACCAGCTCCCTGCCCAGCTCTTTGGGGTGGTCTAGATGCAGCCAGTGGCCGCCTGTTTGCCAGCGGCGGACCTGTATTGCAGGTGTCCAGCGCTCCAGGCCCCGGGTGAGGGGTAGCCCCAGGTGGCGGAAATCAACCTCGAAAAGGTGCGCGGGTATAGAGCGTTTTTTGACCTGCTGGGGTCGCGACGCCAGCGCTTGTATGGGATGCTCACGGCCTCGCTTGCTGGCGACGGAGAAGAACGTGGGTAGCCTGGAAATTTGTAAGCTGGCCGATGTCAAGCTCGATGAGGTTGCCGCCTTGTTGCATGAGCAGCGCCTGCGCCTCGGTCCGTCGACACCGGCCGCGCTGCAAGGCGACGCCTTGCGCACGGTGTGCCTTGAGCTGGTGACGGGACTGGCCGCCAACCGGCGCTGCGATACCGCGGTGCTGGTGCAGGGCGGACGGGTGGTCGGCCTGCTCGCCGGCGAGCGGCAACTTCACGCGCCTGAGAAACTGGAGTCGCTCTACCAGGAGCAGCGCTCGGTGCAGGTGCCCCTGCACGGCTTTGCCCTGGCCGAAGACATAGAGCCCTTTGCCGGGGTGGCTGCCATGTACGGACATCTATCGGGCCGCTGGCTCGAAGATGGACTGATGACTCACACCCTCGACCTCGCAATCGGCGACCGGGCGGTCACGGATGCCTGGGTGGCCATGGGCTTTGGTGGAAAGAGCGTCTGCGTGTTACGCGAGACCCGGCTGCCGGTGGAGACCAACAGCGGTGTCACCACGCGCCTGGTCGATCCGTTTGACGAGCAGGCCGCGGCTGTTGCCGACCAGATGCACAGGCAGCTGAGTAACTGGCAGGCCGGGCCCCCGATGTTCTGGCCATACAACGGGGAGCCCGACGCTGACTACTCGCGGCTGCGCAACGAACTGCTGGCGGGAGACGACGCGGCCCTGTTTCTCGCCGGAGACACCGACAGCGCCAAGGGCGCGGTCGTACTCATTCCCGCCTTCTTCATCAGTCGCCTGTTTGACACCTCGAGCATGCTCTACTTGTGGGAAGGCGTTTCGGCAGCCGGGCAGAGAGGCGAGGGCACGGGTTCGGCACTGCTGGCCCAGGCCATGGCCTGGGCACACGGCAGGGGCGTGCGTTGGTGCGCCCTGCACTTTGCGTCGGCCAACTCGATGGGTGCGCCGTTCTGGACAGGTCACGGTTTTGTGCCGGTGGCCGATACGCTCAAGCGCGTGCTCGACCCGGCCTGTGCGTGGGCGAGGGGGAGCGACTCATGAAACGGAGTTTCGTACTGGTGGCGGCCCTGTTGTCGGGCCTCACCCTGTTGTTGTTCTGCGTGCTGGGTCCCGCGGTTGACCGCAGAATGAACAAGGTGGGCGGCGGAATGCCGCACGAGCCGTCGGACAGGGCGCGTGAACTCTACGACTCGTTGTTCGTGGCCGACCTTCACGCCGACTCGTTGCTGTGGGGGCGCGACCTCTCGCAGCGCGGTGAGCACGGTCACGTTGACCTGCCTCGCCTGCTGGCCGGGGGGGTCTCGTTGCAGGCCTTCACCGTTGTCACCCAGGTGCCGATGGGCATCAACATAGAGAGCAACCCCGCCGACAGCGACATCGTGCTGTGGCTGGCGTTGGCGCAGCGCTGGCCTTCGGCCACCTGGACAAGCCTGGCCGAGCGCGCACTGCTACAAGCGCGGAGGCTCGACGAGCTCGAGGCTGGCTCGGGCGGGCAACTGACGGTGCTGAGAACTTCGGCTGATCTCGACGGTTATCTTGCCCGGCGCGGGCGGGGCGAGAAGACGGTGGCTGCCTTCCTGGGTATAGAGGGGGCACACGCCCTGGACGCGGATCTGGCAAATGTCGATCGCTTGTTCGACGCGGGGTTCCGCATGATGGGCCCCACCCATTTTTTTGACAACGCGGTAGCCGGATCAGCCCACGGACTGGAGAAAGGTGGGCTCACCGCGCTGGGCAGGCAGGTCATCGCGCGCATGCAGGAGCTGGGCATGATAGTGGACCTCGCGCATTCGTCGCCTGCCACCGTAGACGAGGTGCTGGCCCTCGCAGTCCGTCCGGTTGTCGTGTCTCACGGGGGCGTAAAGGGCACCTGCGACAACACCCGCAACCTGTCGGACAAACACCTGCGCGGCATAGCGGCTACGGGCGGGGTGATCGGCATTGGCTACTGGGAAACAGCCGTCTGTGGTGATGGCCCCGCCGACATTGCGCGCGCTATAGTGCACGCGACAAAGGTGGCCGGTGTGCGCCACGTCGGCCTCGGCTCTGACTTTGACGGAGCGATCACCGCCCCCTTTGACACAACGGGACTGGTTTCACTGGTTGACGAACTACTCGACGAGGGACTGTCCGACGACGATATTGCCGCCGTCATGGGCGGCAATACCCTGCGCGTGCTGCGCGCGGCGCTGCCGGCTGACTGAAAGAAGCCCGGCGGCCCGGTCCAGGCTTGACGCAGGCGGGTTGGGCCAATAGCTTTGCCCGTCCGCGCCACGGTCGCTTCAGCTGTGGTCAGTACGGTGCGGTCCGATTACGATGAGTTCCCGTCTCAGCAGAGCAGATGCAGAAAAAACTCCTGGGGCCGTGCGTTTTGTCATGGACGACGGGCTTGAGCTCGTGGGTGACGCCCACGGGGACAGTGCTGCGCCCCCGGTGTTGCTCCTGCACGGTGGTGGACAAACCAGGCACGCCTGGAAGAACACCGCACGGGTGCTCGCCGACGCGGGCTACTACGCGCTTGCCCTTGATCTTCGCGGGCATGGTGACAGTGGCTGGTGTGAGCGGGGCGACTACGCCTTCCATGTTTTCGCAGAGGATCTTCGCTGTGTGGCTGGGCAGATGGATGGAGCCGTGGCCATGGTGGGGGCGTCGCTCGGTGGCCTGGCTGCGTTGATCTGCGAGGGGGAGATGGCACCGGGGCAGGCGTCGGCGGTGGTGCTTGTAGACATCGCCCCGCGTATGGACAGCAAGGGGGTCGAGCGTATTGTTGCGTTCATGAAGGCCCGTCCCGATGGTTTTTCCAGCCTGGAGGAAGCGGCCGACGAAGTAGCCAGGTACCAGCCGCATCGCCGCCGTCCGCCGTCCAGTGAAGGCTTGGCCCGCAACCTCAGGCAGGGCGAGGACGGTCGTTGGCGCTGGCACTGGGACCCCGATTTTCTCAGCTCGCGTGGCACGTCAGAAGACAGAGAAAACTTTCACGACCGTTTGATGAAGGCAGCAGCTTCGCTCGAAGTGCCGACGCTGCTGGTTCGCGGCGGCATGAGCGAGATAGTGAGCGAAGAAGGCGCGCGTGAGTTTCTCGACGTCGTGCCCCACGCCGAGTACGTCGACGTGGAAAAGGCCTCGCACATGGTGGCCGGGGATCGCAACGACGAGTTCTGCTCGGCGGTGGTCGAGTTTCTTTCACGCACGGTACCCGCCTGACGGTACCCGCCTGGCCTTGCAGTTGGACTACCGCCCCCCGGATGGGGGGCGGGCGGGCACATGGACCCGCGGGGCTGCATCTGATCGCGCCGGGCGCCCGCAAATACCTTGACAACAAGGCTTTAATCCGTGTTCTATTGTGAAATCCCCGGGGCGCGATTCTGTCGGGGTTTCCTGGGTGTGATGTTCGTGCGGTATCGACTCTACAACGCTCTGCTGGCTTCAAGCCTGGCCCTGTTCTTTCCGGTGGCGGCGAGCGCGGCTACCATAACCATCATTAATCTCGACTCGGCCGGCGTGGGCCTGAACGACACGACGCCCGCCACTCCCGTGGGTGGCAATACCGGCACCACCAAGGGTGCCCAGGCACTGCAGACTTTCGAACTTGCCGCCTCGATATGGGCGGGCCTGCTCGACAGCAGCGTTGAGATAAAGGTGGGCGCCAGCTTTGCGGCTCTCAGTTGTACTGCCTTTTCGGGGACGCTGGGGTCAGCGGGGCCGGAAACCGCTCACCAGAATTTTCTCAACGCGCCGCTGCCGTCGACCTGGTACGTGCAGGGGTTGGCCAACTCGCTTGCCGGTAGTGATCTCGACCCTGCGAACAATGATATAGGCATGCAGTTCAATGGCGCGATGGGCACCACCGGCTGCCTGGAGTCGCTGTCCTGGTACATGGGGCTGGACGAAGTCGAGCCGGCAAATACCATCAACCTGGCAAGCGTAGCACTGCACGAGATCGGTCACGGCCTGGGTTTTCTTAGCCTGGTCTCGCTTTCGACGGGCGCCAAGTTCAACAGCGCCGACGACGCTTACAGCAACCTGCTCGAAAATCACTCCACCGGCACGCTCTACCCGGCCATGACCAACGCGCAGAGGGTGACGGCAAGCACCGATACCGGCGACCTGCACTGGACCGGGGCCGCGTCGGTGGCTGCATCGGGCGCGCTCAGCTCGGGCGTGCACGCTAGTGGCCACATCGAGATATACGCGCCCAGCCCGCAGGAGTCCGGCTCGTCGGTGTCCCACTGGAGTACGGCCGCTTTTCCCAACGAGTTGATGGAACCCAGTCACACCGGTCCCGATCTTGACCCTGGTCTGGCGCTGCAGCTCATGGTCGATATCGGCTGGCAGTTGCTAAGTGGTTGTTCAGGCGGGGTGCCCGACGGTACGGTCTGCGATGATGGGTTGTTCTGCAACGGCGTCGATACCTGCAGCGGAGGAGCGTGCAGCAACCACGCCGGCGATCCGTGCAGCGGGGGTAGCGAGTGCAGTGCCACCTGTAACGAGGTCGCCAATAACTGCTTCGACATCTCGAACACGCCCTGTACTGCCGATGCCATCGAGTGTACCGCCGACGTATGCGACGGCGCGGGTGCGTGCAGCCACACCGACGCCAGTGCCCAGCCGGGCGGTTGCGGCGATGACGGCACCTACCGTTGCGACGACTCCAATGATCCGGGTGGTCCCAGCAGTTTTGTCTACGACGACATCGCCTCCAGCGGCAGCTCGCTTGCGCTGGCAGATGACGCGTCGTCCGGCGCGGCGCTGGGTTTTACATTTAATTTTTACGGCAGCGATTACACGTCGCTGAACGTATGCTCGAACGGCCTGGTTTCCTTTACCGACAGCAGTTGCCCGTTTACCGCCGCTTCTATCCCCAACGCCGCCGCCCCAGACGCCGCGATCATGGCTTTCTGGGAAGACCTGAACCC
>DUBO01000047.1 GCA_012960245.1 Candidatus Binatota bacterium
CGCTGCGGGCGGAGCTGTTCTTGGTATCGACGTCGGCAACGACGACGACCCCGTGGCACCAGTGGCGGCTGACCAGCGTCGATTCGCGTCAGCGCGCAAGCCAAAACCTCGGCGGCCGCACCGGTGATCCCGGCGTCCTTGAGCGGGGGAAGATACTCCTGCGGATTGTTGCCCGCCGTCTCCACTATCTTGACTCCACCGTCGATGATGGCCTGCACGTAGCCGGGATAGTCGGGCGACTGGACGATGGGCAGAAAGGTAATGTTCACGCCGAAGGGCTTGTCGGTCATGTCGTGGCAACGGGCGATCTCGTTGGCCAGGTCAGCCGGGGTCTTCTGCGTCAGGCCGGTGATTATGCCCAGCCCGCCGGCATTAGACACCGCCGCGGCCAGCTCGGCAAAGCCCACGTAGTGCATGCCGCCCTGTATGATCGGATGTTCGATGCCAAAAAGTTCAGTGATTTTGGTTTTCATGTATTGCTCCCCTGTAGATTGAGCCCGCGCCTGTCGTACTCAACCGAGCCGACTCGATCACGGCGAGACCGGCGACAGTTAATCCAAAACCCGGACCTTGTCGAGCGAAACGCCGTTACCGGCCGTGCCCCGCCCCGCGTAGCCTTAGATGCGCGCGTGCGTCACAGTGCAGCGCTGGAGATAAAAAACGATGCTCAAACTTCATTTCGCCCCCAACTCTCGCGCCGTGCGCATACTGTGGCTGCTCGAGGAACTCGAGCTTCCCTACGAGCTCAACAAGATGGAGTTTCATCCGAAGGACCTCAAGTCCGACGAACACCGCGCCCGCCATCCGCTCGGGCGCATCCCGGTGCTCGACGACGGAGACATCACCCTCTGGGAGAGCGGCGCGATCACGGAGTACATCCTCGAGCGTCATAAAAACGGCGGGCTGAAGCCTGCTGTCGACGCGCCGGAGTACCCGGCCTACCTGCAGTGGTTTCACTACTGCGAGGGCATGGTCATGCCGCCGGTCAATACCATCGTGGTGCACACGCTGCTGCTGCCGCCCGACCGCCGCGATGAAACCGTGCTCGGGCAAGCCCGAAGGCTGCTCTCCAAGGCGCTGGCCCCGGTCGACGCGACCCTGGCCGACAAGGACTACCTGGTCGGCAATTTTTCGGCTGCCGACACGATGCTCGGACACTCGGCCGTGATGAGCAACCGCCTTGGCTGCGTGCCCGACGAAATGGAGAACCTCAAGGCTTACTGCGCGCGCCTGGAAGCGCGGCCGGCATTCGAAAAAGCCGACGGGCTCAAGTAGCCTCTCCCCGACTGCCACTGGCGCGGAGGCATGAACTGATGGCACTCAACGGACTGCTCGACATCGAACTCGGTGTTCCCAACCCGGACGAACTCATGGAGTTCTGGCAACGGCGAGGAATGCTCCGGACCGACGACGGTGTGCTGGGCACGGCTGATCGCTCCGTTCAACTGCGGGTGACCGAGGCGGGATACCGGCACATGTCCGAGCTGCACATGAGCTGCGCGGCCGAGAAGGACCTGGCCGACATCGCGGCACGAATCGGCCAGATGGGCGTCGATTCGGTGATCGCCGACACGCGCCTGACCTGCGTTGATCCAGTATTCCAGCATCGAGTCGTGATCGACGTGACCGCACCGCACCCGCTCACAGCAACACAACGTCGAGCGTGGAACCATCCCGGCGAACAAGCGCGCACCGACGCGCGGGCCGATGCCGTGACCGAGGAGACCCCGCGACCACCACGTCGCCTTGGGCACTTCGTGCTCGGCACACCTCACTACGAGAAGGCCACGGCCTTTTTCATCGACGGGCTCGGCTTCAAGGTCTCGGACCAGGTTCTGAACGGATTCGCCACGTTCGGACGGATCGAGCAGGACCATCACAACCTACTGATCCAGCCCGGCCCCACGTCCTACATCAACCACTACGCGCTAGAGATGGACGACATAGACGCCGTTGGCAAGGCCGGCCAGGCCGTGCTTGGCGAGCGTGACGACGCCAACGTAGTCGGCGTTGGTCGCCACTTCCTGGGTTCGAACGTGTTCTGGTATCTCACCGATCCATCGGGGACGATGTTCGAACTCTTCTCCGACATCGACCAGATCATCGACGACGAAGCCTGGGAACGCGATCACTGCCGACGCGACTGGAATGGCGCTGACGGGCCGGCACCGATCGCTATCTGGGGCCCGCAGGAGCCCGAGGTATTCTTCAACCCGGCCGACCTGCCCGAAATCGGCGCTGCCCGTGAAGCGCTGGGACTGGACTGAATACGACATGGATCTTGGACTCAGCGGACGCTCCGCCATCCTCATGGCGTCGAGCCGTGGACTCGGGCGCGCGTGTGCCGAAAGCGTGGCCAGGGAGGGTGTTGACGTGGTGATAAACGGCCGCACCGCGGCTGACGTTCACCGGGCCTGTGACGACCTCGGTGGAGCGTATGGAATTACCGCGACCCCGGTTGTCGGCGACGCCACGACGACCGCCGTTCACGATGCACTGCTCGAGGCCTGCCCGGAACCCGACATCGTTTTGCTCAACAGCGAGGGCCCGCCGCCAACGGCCTTCGGTGACGTTGATGCCGCGTCGTGGAACGACGCGCTGCAACACACCATGGTGTCGCCACTACTGTTCGTTCAGCGGGTGATCGACGGGATGCAGAAGAGACAGTTCGGCAGGATCGTTGCGATCTCTTCGGCCATGGTTAAATCACCCAACCCCCTGATGAGCCTGTCGCACGGTCCTCGATTGGGACTCACCGGCGTGCTCAAGGGTTTGTCGAAGACGGCCGTCGCGCACAACGTGACCATCAACACCATTCTGCCTGAGCGCTTCGACACGGGCCGGCAGGAACAGATGGCCCGACTCGTGATGCAGTTTCGTGGCGTCACCTACGAGGAGGCAAGGGCCGAGCAGCTAGCCAGCATCAACGCCGGCCGGCTGGGAAGGCCAGAGGAGTTCGGTGATACCTTTGCCTTCGTGTGCTCGGCCCAGGCTGGCTTCATGAGTGGCCAGGCGATCCAACTCGACGGCGGTAGCTACGACGGGCTCTTCTGATGAGCGAGTCAGTCGACGTCGTCGTTGTCGGGGCCGGACCAGCCGGCCTGACAGCTGCCCACCTCTGCCGGCGCTTGGGCCTTTCGGCGATCGTGGTCGAGCAACGCGAGAACACGCAGCGCTCACCCGCCGCGCACGCGATCAATGCCCGCAGCTTCGAGGTCTGGCGGCAGGCCGGGGTCGACATGGGTCCCCTCCTCGCAGCTGCGCTCTCTCCAGACGAGGCCGGCATGGTACGCTGCGTGACCAAGCTCGGCGGCGAAGTCATCGGAAGCCTGCCCTACGAACGTCAAGGCGACGAGATGCTGGCGATCACGCCGACGCCCCTGCGCAACCTCAGCCAGCATCGGCTTGAGCCCTTGCTTCTCGCCCCCGGGCTCGACGTTCGTTATCGCCACACGTGGACCGGCGCCGTCGAAAGTGAAAACAGTGTCGACATCGAGGTGACTGGTCCCGACGGGCCATATCAATTGACCGCAAAGTACCTCCTGGGCGCCGATGGTGCTTCCAGCTCGGTGCGCCGCTGGACCAACATCGATCTCATCGGGCCACGGACGCTGCAGTCGTTCGTCATGATTCACCTGGGCGCCGACTTTCGTTCCCTCGTCGGGGACAACCCCGGGGTGCTTCACTTGGTGATCGACCCGACGAGCGCAGGCATGTTCGTTTCTCACGGCGCCGATCGCGAGTGGGTGTACATGCAAGCATGGGACCCCGAGACCCAAGCGGCCGAGACACTTGACCACGATTACTGCGCCGCTCTCGTCCGAAACGCGATTGCTGATCCCGAAGTCGATTTCAACGTTCTCGACATCGCCACCTGGCACATGAGCGCCCAGATAGCCGAGCGATACCGTCGCGGCCGTACCTTTCTTGTGGGTGATGCCGCGCACAGGTTCCCGCCGACCGGTGGGTTGGGACTGAACACCGGCGTTGCCGACGTGCACAACCTCGCGTGGAAGTTGGCGGGCGTCGAAGCTGGATGGCTGGCACCCGGGGCGCTCGACACCTACGAAAGCGAACGCAAGCCCGTGGCCGAGTTCAACTGCGAACAGTCGATAATGAACGCCGTCAAGATGGCCGAGATAAGCCAGGCTTTTGGCTTCAGTGACAACGTTGCCCAATCGGTAGAAGCAATGCACGCCACGCTCGCCGACCCGGTTCGCCGGGCTGGAGTTGAAGCCGCGATCGCCAACCAGGCGATCCATTTTGACCTGCTCGGCCTGCAACTCGGTCACGCCTACGACGGCCCGCTCGTCGTTCCCGACGGAAGCGAAGCCATCGTCCTCGACGAGCCCGCTCGCGACTACGCACCATCGACTCGCCCCGGCGGTCGCCTGCCCCACGCCTGGATTGGCGACGACAGCTCAACGCTCGACCTCATCGACCCGTCGATCCCGACCATCCTGGCGCGCGAAGGCAACGAGATTGGCACGGAGCCTCTCGGCGCAGGCGGCCCACGAGTGCCGTTCACCACCAAGTCGTGTCCGGCCGATGTGTGGGACGAGATCTTTGAGCTCGATGCCCGGGCCTGCTTGATCGTGCGCCCCGACCAGCACGTCGCGTTCCGAGGCCCCGCCGGCGAAGTCCTCGAGACGCTCGATTGTTGCTTCGCCGGTATCGAACAGCAAGACGGGTAGCAGGGAAAGCCTCGGTATCAACAGGCATCAATCAATCTCCCCGGTCTTCGATCGGTCAGCGTGCAATGCATCGTCGTTCAGCCCTTGCCTGCCTGCCCCCAGTCCAGCTCGCCCAGGGCCAGTTCAACCTCACGCGTCTGGCCACCCGCCTCCATGAAGGCCTTCATGCTGGCCTTGGCATCGTTGGTCGCCAGCAAGCGGTTGAACAGGTGCGCCTCCTCGAGCAAGCCTTCTGTGACCGGTGGCTCGGCGGCGTTGATACCCTGCTTGGCCAGGGCGATGGCCTCGGGCGGGAACGACGCTATACGACGGGCGAGGCGGTCGACAAAGGGCCCAAGCTCTTCAGGCGGCAGGGCACGGTTCACCCAGCCGTAACGTTCGGCCAGCTCTGCATCGAAGTCTTCGCAGCCGAAGATGATCTCGGCCGCCCGAGCGCGCCCGCACAGGCGCGGCAGGCGCTGCGTGCCGCCGCCGCCCGGAAGTATGCCCAGCGCGACCTCGGGTTGAGAAAAAACCGCTCGCCCGATCGCGGCAAAACGCATGTCGAGCGACAGCAGGAACTCGCTGCCGCCGCCGCGCGCGCGGCCCTCGACCTTGCCGATGCTCACCTTGGGCATGGTGCGAAAGCGGTCGACCATGACGTGGAAAAACCCGAGCGTGTCTGCCTTGGCCGGTACATCGTCGGGAAGCTGGAGTATGAGGTCCACGTCGGCGTGGGCGATGAAGAATTCCGGGTCGGCGCTGTCGAAAACCATCACCCTTACGGCCGGGTCGGCCTCCAGCTCTCGGCCCACGCGGTCCATCTCGCCCATTAACGCCAGGTCAAAAAGGTTTATCGGCGGGTGGTCTATCGTCACCCGCGCAACGCCGCCCTGCAGCTCGATCTTCAGGCACTCGTATCCTTCGTATGCCATACGCACACCTCCTGGTCCGCAGACGCTAGCACGACGGCAGGGGCGACAATACCACCGCCGCGCGGTCAACCGGTCAATCCGTGCTCGGAAGCTCGGTGCCCGGCGGCATCTGCTCAAGACACTGCGCCATATCGAAGTAGTCCGTCCACCGGCGGATGATCTTGCCCTCGACCTGGAATGCTCCCATGACGGGAAATTCCGCGACCCGGTCCTCAAGCTGATAACGGTCTGTCCGTTCCGTTAATACGACGCCGTCCTGGGACTGGGCGATGTGGTGGATCACGTATTCGACCGACGCCGCTGTTTCGTGCAGAGGACCAAGTACGCTCCACACCCCCTCGGCGCCCTTGACCGCTCCCATGGGGATATTGTTAAACACCGATTCGTCGTCGAAAAACGCCAGGATTCCCTCCTTCTCGTTTGCCTGCATCGCGTCGATGAACCGTAAGACTGTTTTAATATGATTCACGGCATCACTCATCACGCGGGTTTGAATCTCGCCAGGTAGGAGAAAAATCCTCCCAGCCTGCGCTCGAACGCGAAAGACGCCTGCGCTGTTCGTTTCTTGAGCGAACCGAACAACACGCAGTCGGGGTCGAACAGGACCTCGCCTATTACCAGGCGGCCGGTCGGTTTCAGCACCCGGCGCAACTCTCGCAGGGCGGCCTGTTCGTCGGGGATCTCGCCGAGTACGCCAAGGAGGTAGGCGGCGTCGAAAACACCATCGGGATACGGAAGCTCCTGCGCGTCGCCCAGTTGCGCCGTGATGTTGGTTACCCCGGCCGCCTCGGCCCGCCGCGTGACGTCGTCGAGCATATCCTGCTGCACGTCAAGGACGTCCAGTGTTCCAGCGGGAGCCAGGGCCTGGGCCATCGGTACAGTATGGATGCCGATACCCGGCCCGATCTCGAGGATGCGCTCGCCGTCGCGCGGTTCAAGAACCCCGCGTAGATGCCCCGGCGACTGGTTGCCCCTGGGAACCAACAGGCTCCAGCGCAACATGTGCGGCATGGGGGACGGATAGCGGACGGCCAGCCACCTGGTCAGGCCGGCAAGCGCCGCGTAGGCCAGCAGCCAGCCAAGCGCCCAGGCACCGTGGCCACGAAAAACTTCGACAAGCGCCAGCACTCCCGCACCAAGCGCGGCAAAACCTGTCCAGTCGTGAATCCTCATCGCCCCCACGTTTAAATTTAATCCCTTCCCCGGAGGCCCACCAGCAGCGTAGACGATCGGTGGCATAAAATTATCCAGTCCGTTGCAAAAGGGAAGGCCGCCGTCCCGCAATTGCCCGCGCCGCCGCATGCCTCGCCCCTTGCCGACGCCGCCCGTACCCGGCAGAATGCCAGATCCTGAGTCGAGATCCCTGCCCGGACTTCCCGTGCGCAGATCGTCTGAACGACCAATAAAACAGGGCCCACATATGGATTTGTACAGAATAAAGACCGCGTTCGTCGGCTTGCAACGCCTGGCTACCTTGCCCGAAGAAGACAAGCAGGCCTGCATCGACGCCTATAAATTTTTCCAACGCATGCAGGCCGGCGAAGAAACCGAGACGGCCGACGAGACCAAGGCGGTAGCCGACTACTACAAGGTCTTGAACAACATGCTGTCGATCTTCGACCTCGAAAAACTCTACATACCTCCACAGCTCGACGAATCGCTGGGCCTGTACGGCAACCAGTTGTTGTGCGAGCAGGCGCTGCTGAAGGAACTCGACCTCGACGACCCCGACGAATCGCACCTGCTGGACATGGGCTGCGGCAGGGGGAGAATCTCGCATTACTTTGCCTCCATGACCGGCGGCCAGGTGTCGGGCTACAACATCGACCCCGACCAGATCGAGAACGCGATCGACTGGGCGGCGGAATGCGAGATGAGCGACCAGCTGCACTTCAAGGTGGGCAATCACCACGACCCGCTCGACTACGAAGCGGGCACGTTCGACGGCTGCTTCTCCTTCCAGGCGGTCTGGCCCTTCTTCAAGAAGGAGGAGCTCGACGATCACGCGCAGGAGATGTACCGGGTGTTGAAACCAGGAGCTCGCTACGCCTGTTCAGAGTACCTGCTCACGCCGTATTTCGATTGGGACAACGAAGAACACGCGGCGCTTCACAGGACTTTTCTTCCAACTCTTGCGGCCACCCAGTCGATGTACCCGGCAGACGTCTGCGCTGCGCTTGAACGAGCCGGCTTTGAAATCCTCGTTTCGGCGCCTTCGAAGAGCGAAGCCTGGCCGCTGTGCGAGCAGAAGCGCAACTTGATCTTCATGGGTCGAAGAGCCGTCAGGGCCCTTGAGGCCATACGCGTTCTGCCCCCGTGGGTCGAAGAATCGCTCGACCTGCTGCAAACCGGTGGCGAAGCGTGGACGACTGCCGAGAAAGCCAAGATCGCCGACCTCAACTGGCGGATCGTCGCCAAGAAGCACTGAGACGTGGCGCGATTATGAGAAGGCCACGCTGCCCCTTGCTGCCCTGATAAAGAAACTGCTGTGCCAACTGGGAACAGGCCTGAACACAGGGAAAATCCGGCTTCGGGCCTGCCAGCCGCAAAGCCTGCTTAGCGGTTACCGTGTACGGACCGCTAAGAACCGTTGGCGGCCAGGAAGGGTTGCGGCGGGTCGACCGCCTGGGACCAGGTCGGCCGGTAGTCGGAAAGTCTGCCGCCCAGGGAGCGGTCGTACAGAAGCGCGCTGGTGGGCTTTTCCATCCGCTCTAAGGCGGTTAGCGCCTAGGCTGCTAACGCCGAAAAAAGCACCAATACCAGCGTCGAAAGAAGCATCGCCGTCAGAGCCGAAACAGACACCGCGGCTATCACCGCTGGACCCTCGTTGAACTTGTTCTCCACTTTTAAATCCTCCCTGTTCTTCGCAGCCGGTCTTCCCCGCGCTGCGCATCGTTCTGCCGTTCCTGTCGATTCGGCCTTGTTCACTGCCTCGTGGCAGTGCGATGTCATGCAACTACTATACCAGCACGAACTCCGCACACCCCGTCGCTGAGCAAGAAAGCGGTGAGAATCGCATTACGAGTGGTTTGTGCAGAACCCGTAAGCTCTTCGAACAGGAGAGTTAAGTTCGGTTGAGTGTTGGAGAATGCACGGCGAGAACCGACGGCCAACGAAGTCGCTGGTGCGGCTCGCCCGTTTTCAGCGTCAGTCCAGGTGTCGCTCCAGCGCAGCCAGGACCACCTCGGGACCATTGCGGCGCTGGTAGTTCTCGGCCTGGTCCACCCACAGCACCCTGCCCTCGCCATCGATCAGCAGCGATGTCGGGACCGCAAGCCCATCGACTGTGAGCGGACCCGAGTGGGCGCCCAGGTTGCGCAGGCCGAACGCGTCGGTCACCACGAGATCACGATCGGCGATCATGATCGCCTGCAGGCTGTGATTCCGATAGCGATCCTGGATGTCCTCGGGACTCTCGGCGCTGACCGTCACCACCTGGATGTCACGCTCGTCGAACTCGCTGCGAAGCTCTTCCCATCGCCGCAACTCGGCGACACAGTAAGGTCACCAGTGGCCCCGGAAGAACTTCATCAGGACAGGCTTGCCAGCCAGGCTCGCGGAGTCGAAGCGCTCGCCGTGGCGGTCGACCGCGGTGAAGTGCGGGAGAACCTGGCCCACCTGGATGCCGGTCGTCGCCACTTCCTGTCGGCTTATGGAAACCGTGAACGGCAGGAATAGCCCGATAACAATGGCCATCGCGGCGGGGATCGCACCGAACCAGCGCGTGCGCAGCACGAAGGCGCTCGCCCCTAGCAGTGCGGCCGCAAGGAAGGCCACTACGAACGGGGCCCGGTTCTCGGGAATCGCAACCTGGTCGACGAGCCGGAACCACAGGGCCACCGTTACCAGTGCGATACCCAGGCCCACGAATCCCAGGATGGTGCCGAGCCGTTTGTCCCTTGCTTCCATGGTAGCTCCGAAGTTGCTGCAGCCGCGGCTACAAATGCCCGGAAATTATCGCATCTCTAGGTAGTCATACCAATTTAAGGATGAGTACACTACGACCGATGCAGGAAAAGTAGCGATGGCGCTATACTGCCGCCGGCTTACGAGAGTGTCTTGCCCCCCCCTCGGTTGGGGGTTTTTGCCTGCGGGCCCTCGGCTAGGGCCCGCCTACCGTGAGCGACCTGCAGGCCGTGTTGTCAACGGGCGAGCTGTCGGTGAGCACGCTCCCGGTGATCTCGTAGCAGAAATCATGCAGCCACAGGGACGGCTGCGTCACGATCCACGAGAACTGGCCGTTGCCCAGGTTCACGGCGGGCACGGGGAGCAGCGGGTTCGGGATAATATCGATGGTCCTGGTCTCGCCACTGACCATGGTGTTGACCTGGAAGGTGCCCAACTCGATGCGATCGTAGCCGAGCTCTATATAGACCGTACCCGTGATATCGGTTGCCGTACCGCCTGACGCCGAGTTGTGGAGCTGCCCCCCCAGCACGATGGTGTCGCCGACCTCAGCCTGCGCAAAGGGAGTTGTATCGCCGTTCTTGCTCACGAAGCTGATGTCGTCGCTGTGGATGAACAGGTCGGGCATCGAAAAGCACTCGATCCTTCGGCCCGTTGACGGGCACGCCGCCTGTCCGCAGTCATCGCCGACCTCGAGGCCCATCGTCCACGGCGTCTCGGCCAAATCGAGACACTGTATATCCGCGTCCTTGGCCTTGTACTTGAGCTTGTAGCTGCCCGGGTTGCGGCGGTCGGGCTTAATCTTGACCTGCACGTACGGCACGGTGCCCCTGGGCGGCTTGCACTTGAATGACCCTTTCTTCTCGACGCAATCAGCCGGGTCGGTAGTGGTCGTGAAACAAACGCCGCCTGCATCGTCCATGCTGAACAGCATCTGCTCGACCGACGGGTCTATTCCATCCACGGCCGCCGAGGCATCGAGCACCTTGCACGAGACCACGAGCTTGTCCGGCTTGGTCTCTATCTTGCGAAACTTCGCCTTGAGCTTGCACTGATCGATGCCGAGCGAGCCTGAGCAGGCGGGTAGCGTGGTGGTGGTTGTAGTGGTCGTCGTATTCAGCGTGGTGGTAGGACTCACAGTGACTGTTGTGGTCGGAGGGACCCACATGCAGTTGTCGCAGCCATCTCCCGGCAGTATGTTGCCATCGTCGCACTGTTCTCCGGCAGTGAGGTTGACCGTCTGGTCACCGCAGAAAGCCGCGGTGCAATCGGCGTCGCAGCTGGCTGATTCGCCGCCGTGGTCGCAGACCTCGCCCGGGTCGATCAAGCCGTCACCGCAGGTTTCGTTGGTCGAGCAGATGGCCGAGCATCCGTCGAGATTGACCGTGTTGCCATCGTCACAATCCTCGCCGGCGTTCGGTTGCAGCACCCCGTCACCGCATACAAGCAACTCGGAGTACAAGTAGGCGGAACCGGAATTGTTGCCGGCGTCATCGTCGTCATGCGCCCCGACAATTACCTGGCCGTCGCTTATAGCCACCGACCTCCCAAAGTAGTCATACGTCGCGGCATCCGAAGCGGTGAGCTTAAAAAGCTGCCCCCAGTTGCCAGCACCCCCCGCGTTGAGGTGGTGCACATACGCAGAACCTGAAAAGCCACCCGCGTCGTCGTTACCATACGCGCCGACAACCACGGTGTTACCGCTTATTGCAACCGATTGCCCGAACAGGTCGCCCGCGTTGGCGTCCGAAGCGGTGAGCTTGGCAAGCTCGCCCCAATTGCCCGCACCCCCCAGGTCTTGCTGGTACAGGTAGGCAGAACCCGAACTGGCCCCGGCATCGGCAGCGCCAAACGCACCGACGATCACCGTGTCGGCGCTCGCCGCAACCGACCAACCGAAGTGCCCCCCCGCGATGGCATCCGAAGCGGTGAGCTTGGCAAGCTGGCCCCAGTTGTTCAGACCACCCTCGTCGCGCTGGTAGACGTAGGCAGAACCCGACAAGTCGTCGCCATCCGCCCCGACCACAGCCGTGTCCGAGCTTATTGCTACCGAGTAACCAAAGTAGGCACTGGCAGCTGCGTCGAGCGCGACAAGCTTGGTGAGCTGGCCCCAGTTGTTGACGCCACCCTCATCGCGCTGGTAGACGTAGGCAGAACCCGACCAGGCGCCTGCGTTGGCGTCGCCGATCGCTCCGACAAGGGCCGTGTTGCCACTGACCGCCACTGAGCCCCCGAAATAGCCCCCGGCCGAAGCGTCCAACGCGGTGAGCTTGGCCACCTCGCCCCAGTTGCCCGCACCGCCCTCGTCGCGCTGGTACACGTAAGCAGAACCCGACAAGTCGCCCGCGTCGTCGTCATAGTGCGCTCCCACGAGCACCGTGTCGCCCTCAATAGCCACCGAGATTCCGAACTGGTCATTGGCGGCGGCATCAGAGGCCGTTATGCTGGTCACCTCAATCCAGTTGCCAAAAAAGTCCTGCTGGTAGACGTAGACCGAACCGGAACCGAGCCCGTCGTCGTCGTTACCCGGTGCCCCGACAACCGCCGTATCGCCGCTGATCGCCACCGAACGCCCGAACTGGTCGCCGATAGAGGCGTCCGAGGCAGTGAACTTCAGTTCGGCCTGCGCCCGCGCATCCGTAGCCCGGTTGACCAGCGCCAGAGCCACGATCAGAGCCAGCAGCAGCTTACAGCTGAACTTTACGAGAAAAAGAGAATTACCTGCTTCGCGCATCCGTACCCCTTGGAGACCCGCGAGCCTACCACCACTGCCGCCCTCCTGTCCACAGATACGTCCCCCCGGATGGGTGCCCTGCAGTCATTAAACCTGGTGTTTAGCCCAAGCCCCAGCAGCGCGTTTGAATGGGGACGGCAAAGTAGAGCCGCGCGGGGCGCTAAGTTGGCCCGGCGCGGCTCGACCGCTGCCATGCAGCCTGCGCAGCGATCATGCTGGATCACCACGGGCCACATACGGGGGTGAGTATCCCCTGATTCAGTCCGCGGCCTTGGCGACAGCAGTGTCATCGGGCAACGAGCACTGCATCTCCAAGTCGATTCCGACCGCCACCTGCAGGGTCAACAGGGCATCGGACGCGGTCACGCTCCCGCTACCGTTGACGTCACACAGGGCTAGCGGACAGTAGACCTCCATGCCGACGGCGTTCTGCAGGGTGCGCAGAGCGTCGGCCACTCCCACCCAGCCGCTGGAGTCGGGATCGCCGCAGCATTCATCGACCAGGAATTCGCTCGTACAGCTTCCCGCGGCGCACACATCTGTGCCAGTACACGGGTCACCGTCGTCGCAGGACTCCGCGTTGGCGTCCGCGACGCAGCCCGTGGCGGGATCGCAGCTGTTGTCGGTGCAACCGTTGTCGTCGTCGCAATCAGCAGCCTCTCCGCCCACACAGGCTCCACCTGCGCAGGTGTCCTCCGTGGTGCAAGCGTCGCTATCGTCGCAATCGGCCGTGTTGTCCATGCTGTGACACCCCTGGGTCGAGTCGCAACTGTCGTCGGTGCAACCGTTGCCGTCGTCGCAATCAGGCGCCGGGCCACCCACACAGGCGCTGCCGGCGCAGGTATCATCCGTCGTGCAGGCGTCACCGTCGTCGCAGGAGTCCGTGTTGTCCGCATTCACGCAATCGTTGGTCGCGTCGCAGCTGTCGTCGGTGCAGCCGTTTGCGTCGTCACAGGCTGAATCAACCGGCGTATTGACGAGAACGTCGTTGTCGTCATCGCAGGCGTCTACCGTGCAAGCTACGCCGTCGTCTGCATCGGGGTCATCCCCGTCCTGGCAGTCAGCCGTCGCGTCGCAGGTCTCCACGCCCGTGCAGTACAGGCCATCGTCGCAGTTGCCGTCGTTCGCGGCGTTAACGATGGCATCGCCATCCTCATCGCAGCTGTCATCGGTGCAGGCCACGCCGTCGTCAGGATCCGGGTCAGCCCCGTCCTGGCAGTCAGCCGTCGCGTCGCAGGTCTCCACGCCAGTGCAGTACAGACCGTCGTCGCAGTTGCCGTCGTTCGCAGCGTTAACGATTACGTCAGCCGCCTCGTCGCAGCTGTCATCGGTGCAGGCCACGC
>DUBO01000048.1 GCA_012960245.1 Candidatus Binatota bacterium
ATTTTCACCAGTAGTGGTGGGCCGTGCAGGGATCGAACCTGCGACCCGCTGATTAAGAGTCAGCTGCTCTACCAACTGAGCTAACGGCCCGTACTCGTTGAACGTTGCTGTCTAGTGGGAACCGGCAGAAGAGGCAAGAAGCCGCGGATTTACATGCCGAGCTGTATTCGCGCGGCGGCCGACATCATCTCCATCGACCACGGCGGATCCCACACGAGGTACACCCTGACGTCGTCCAGACCGTCGACGGCAGAGACGGCGGTCTCTACCATGCCGGGCATGCTGCCGGCAACCGGGCAGCCGGGAGTCGTGAGCGTCATGCAGATGCGCACGCCCGTGCCCTCGGGGCCTTCGCGTATGTCGTATATCAGCCCGAGGTCGTAGAGGTTTACCGGGATCTCGGGATCGTAGACCGTGCGCAGCGCCTCTATGACCTCCTCGACCGCCGGGCCGGTGAGCTCGGGGCCTGCCAACTCGCCTGGCGGGGGCGCGAGCGACGCGGGGTCAACACCATTGTAGGGGTCGCCGCCTCCGTGGAAGTCGCCCAGGTCGGGTTCGCGGTCAAAGGGAGATTCGAATCCCCCGCGGCCCGAGTAGCCACCACCGGCACTCGATTCGGGCGCCACCGGCGGCTTGCCGGGATAGCCGCTGCTATCGGCCAGGCGTGTATCAGCAGCGCGCGTATCTGCAGCGCCGCCATCCGCTGCTGCGTCGTCGACCGACACTACAGCCTTAGCCAGTTCTTCGTCTTTCAATCGTTCTGCCATTTTTTCATCCCGCGCCGGCACCCGAACAGGGCTCCCGGCAATTACTACTCTGTCTTGGCCACCTCGCCGCCGCCGGCCAGCGCGTTCTCAAGCGTGTGCCAGGCCAGCGTGGCGCATTTTACTCTCAGCGGGTACTTTTTCACCCCTTCGAACACGGCCAACTTGCCCAGCTTACCGGCCTCATCATCAATCTGCTTACCCGTGAGCATCGCGTGCACCCGCGCAAATAAGTCCCGCGCTTCCTGCACGCTGCGACCCTTCAGCGCCTCGGTCATCAGCGAAGCCGACGAGGTAGATATGGCGCAGCCCTGGCCTTCGAACTTCAACTCTTCAACAACGCCGTCGTTTACCTTGAGATACAAGTGCACCTTGTCGCCGCACAGCGGGTTGTAGCCGTCGGCCTGGTGCGTAGCATCGTCCATGGCGCCAAAGTTTCGCGGACGGCGACCGTGGTCGAGTATCGTTTCCTGGTAGAGTTGCCTCAGGTCATCCATCGCCAAACAACTCCGTGAGTTTCAACAGCGCGTCGATGAGCCGGTCCACGTCGTCGTGATTGCTGTACAGCGCAAACGAGGCACGCGCGGTCGCGACCAGGCCCAGGCGTTCCATCAGGGGTTGGGTGCAGTGATGGCCGGCGCGTATTGCCACGCCGAAACTGTCGAGCACCGTACCTATGTCGTGCGGGTGCACTCCTTCGATCACGAAGCTGTGCGCGCCGGTTTTCTCAGCCGCCGTGCCAACGATACGCAACCCTGGTATTTCGCGCAGCCGGCCTTCGGCGTAGTCGAGCAGCTCGTGTTCGTGCGTGGCCACCCGCTCGATGCCCGCGCATTCGAGATAGTCGATGGCCGCACCCAGGCCGACCACTCCTGCCACGTTGGGCGTGCCGGCTTCGAATCGTGCCGGCGGATGGGCATAGGTGCTGCCCGAAAAACTCACCTGTTCGATCATGTCGCCCCCGCCCTGCCACGGTGGCATGGCTTCGAGCAACTCGGCGCGCCCGAACAGGGCTCCGATACCAGTGGGGCCGTAAACCTTGTGCCCCGAGAAGGCGAGAAAGTCGCAGTCGAGCTCCTGCACGTCCACCGCCAGGTGCGGCGTGGCCTGGGCGGCATCCACCAGTACCAGCGCGCCCGCGTCGTGGGCCAGGCGCACGACTTCGGCCACCGGGTTTATGCTCCCCAGTGTGTTCGAAACGTAGTTGAGAGCCACCATGCGCGTGCGCGGCGACAGCAAGTCGGCCAGGGCCTCCAGCTCAAGTTCGCCGGCGTCGTTGATGGGCGCCACCTTTACGACCGCGCCACTGCGCTGCGCCAGCATCTGCCAGGGCACGATGTTGCTGTGATGCTCAAGCTCGGTGATCAGTATCTCGTCACCCTCGCCCAGGTTGGCTCCGCCCCAGGCGTTGGCCACCAGGTTTATGGCCTCGGTGGTGCCACGGGTAAAGACTATCTCGTCCTTGCTGGCCGCGTTTATAAAAGCACGGACCTTTTCGCGCGCGGCCTCGAACGCCACGGTCGCCCGCTGGCTGAGCTCGTGCACTCCACGGTGCACGTTGGAGTTGTCGCGCTCGTAGTAGTTGGCAACAGCCTCGATGACCTGGCGGGGTTTGTGGGTGGTGGCTGCGTTGTCCAGGTAGGCCAGCGGGTAGCCGTTGACCTGCTGGTCAAGCGCGGGAAAGTCCGCGCGCAGATCTGCCAGCGACTGGCTGACCAGGCGCTCCACCGCCGCTTCGACCTCGTCGATCTTCTGTCCTGTAGTGCTCACGATTGCAGCTCGTTACTCCCGACATCCGTGCCGCCGGCCGCCAGCCTGCCAGCCACCAGCTTCTCAAGCTCGCCGAGCAGCTCGCCCTTCAAGACTCCCTGCAAGGCCTCGGTGGCAAAGGCGCGGGCCAGCAACGACGAAGCTTCGTCTACCGACAAGCCACGTTGCTGAAGGTAAAACAGGCTCCGCTCGTCGAGTTGCCCTGTGGTCGCGCCGTGCGTGCACGATACGTCGTCGTTGTAGATTTCGAGTTGAGGCCGCGAACTCGCGTGGGCCCCGTCCGAGAGCAGCAAGACGTCGTTGCGCTGCCCGGCCTTGCTCTGCGACGCGCCCTCGTGGACTACCACGCGACCGGTGAACACACCGCGGCCGTAGCCGTCGAGCACAGAGCGATAAAGTTGATCGGAGCTTCCACCCGGCTCAACATGATCAACAAGCGTATGAAAATCGGCGAGCCGTCGTCCTTTGACCAACGACAGGCCACGCAGCACGGTACGCGCACCCTGACCCTCCAGCCTCACCCTGACTTCGCAGCGCACCAGGCGTCCGCCGGTGACCAGCACCTGCGAGTTGTACTCGGCGCCCTGCTGCACACGGGCTTCTATGCGACCGAGATGCACGACTTCTTTCGATTCGTCCTGTAAGCGCAGGTGGGTCACGCGCGCGTCGCGCTCGAGCAACAATTCGGTCACCGGGTTGGTCACGGCCCTGCTCCGGCCCCCGTACTCGCTCTCCGCCTCTACGCCCACGTAGCGCTCGGTGAGATCGAGCGAACTCCCGGCACCGGCCACCACCAGCACGCGGGGGTGCGCGACGACCTCGTTACCGGTCGAAAAGAACACCAGCTCAACTGCTCGCTCGCAGGCGCAGCCATCGGGCACGAGCACCAGCGCACCGTCGCCAAACAAGCCGGTGTTGAGCTGGGTGATAACACTTTGGTGATCGGCCGCCCCGCCCAGGTGGCGTTCGAGCAGCGCCGCGTGTTCGCCGTTTGCCGGGCTATCGGCCAGGGCTGCGGCAAGGCCAATTACCCGGGCGCCCCCGCCAGCGCCGCCACCGACGCCCGCGCTCGAAAGCTCGGCCGACAAGCGGCCGTCGACAAAGAACGCCAGGTCTGCGCCGCGCTCGTGGGCGGCCCGTGCAAAGCCGGCCGCTAAATCGCCCGCGGCTTCGCCAGCTGCGAGCATCCTCGCCGGCTGCCAGTCGTGTTCGTCTAGTGCGCGCGTGGCCACCGAGGCGGTATACATCCAGTCTTCGTCGTGCACGCCCGGAAAGCCGTCCACGCGCAGGTCAACCATCGACGTGCGCTGCAGCTTTTCGAGCCACGCAGGCTCACTGCCGCCGCGGCCATCGCGCCACAACTGCATAAAATGCCTTACTGCGTGTTCGCCGGCCATTGAGTTCAGGCAGCCGAGGCCGCCGCCTCCTCTTCGAGCCAGCCGTAGCCGCGCTGCTCAACCTCGCGGGCCAGCTCGGCGCCGCCGCTGCGAACTATGCGCCCGCCCATGAGCACGTGCGTGCGGTCGGGCACTATGTAGTCGAGCAGGCGCTGGTAGTGAGTTATGACCAGCATGCCGCGTTCGGGAGTACGCAGGGCGTTTACTCCCGAGCCCACGGCCTTCAGCGCGTCAACGTCGAGGCCAGAGTCGGTCTCGTCGAGTATCGCGAGCCTGGGCTCGAGCATCGCCATCTGGAATATCTCGCAGCGTTTCTTTTCGCCGCCCGAAAAACCCTCGTTCAAGGAGCGATGCAGAAAGGCCTCGTCCATGCCCACCAGCTTGAGTTGCTCGCGGGCAATCTCAAGAAAATCCATGGCGTCGAGTTCGTCTTCGCCGCGATGACGACGGCCGGCGTTGACCGCTGCCTTGAGGAAGTAGCCGGTCGAGACGCCGGGAATTTCCACCGGGTACTGAAATGAAAGAAACACGCCTTCGCGTGCTCGCTCGTCGGCGGCCATGTCGAGCATGTCGCGCCCCTGGTAACTGACACTACCCTTTTCGACCTTGTAGGCCGGATGCCCGGCCAGCAGCAGGGCAAGAGTGCTCTTGCCCGAACCGTTGGGTCCCATGAGGGCGTGCACCTGCCCGGCTTCGAGCTCCAGCTCGAGGCCGTTAAGAATACGGTTGCCCGCCACCGATACGTGAAGGTCCTTGACGCTCAGCAAACTCATCCTACCGCTCCTTCGAGGCTCACTTCCATGAGCTTCTGGGCCTCTACCGCAAACTCCATGGGCAGTTCGCGAAACACCCTCTTGCAGAATCCATTGACTATAATTGACACCGCGTCTTCCTCGCTTATGCCCCGCTGGGCCAGGTAGAAGAGTTGTTCTTCGCCTATGCGCGAGGTCGACGCTTCGTGCTCCACCCGGCTGTTGGGCGTGCGCACGTCGATGTATGGAAAAGTATGCGCGCCGCACTCGTCACCCAGCAGCAGTGAGTCGCACTGGCTGTAGTTGTGCGCGTTCTCGGCGTTGGGTCCCACCTGCACCAGTCCACGGTACGTGTTGTGGGCCTTGCCTACCGAGATACCCTTGGAGATGATGGTGCTCTTCGTGTTGCTGCCGTTGTGTATCATCTTGGTGCCGGTGTCGGCCTGCTGATAATTGTTGGTGAGCGCCACCGAGTAGAACTCGCCCACCGAGTCGTCACCCTGCAGGATCACGCTGGGATACTTCCAGGTGATGGCCGAGCCGGTCTCCACCTGCGTCCACGATATGCGCGAGCGATCCATGGCCAGGCCGCGCTTGGTAACAAAGTTGTAGATGCCGCCCTTGCCGTCCTTGTCACCGGGGTACCAGTTCTGCACCGTCGAGTACTTGATCTCGGCGTCGTCGAGAGCCACCAGCTCCACCACAGCCGCGTGCAGCTGGTTCTCGTCGCGCATGGGCGCGGTGCAACCCTCGAGATAGCTCACATAGGAGCCCTTGTCGGCCACGATCAACGTGCGTTCAAACTGGCCGGTGTTGGCCTCGTTGATACGAAAGTACGTCGACAGTTCCATCGGGCAGCGAACGCCCGGCGGGATGTAGCAGAACGAACCGTCGGTAAACACGGCCGAGTTGAGCGCCGCGTAGTAGTTGTCCGAAGCCGGCACCACGCTGCCGAGGTACTTCTTCACGAGCTCCGGGTGATTCTGTACCGCCTCGCTGAAGGAGCAGAAGATCACCCCGTGGCTGGCCAGTTCCGCTTTGAAAGTGGTGGCCACCGATACCGAATCGAACACGGCGTCAACGGCCACGCCCGCGAGCATTTTCTGCTCGTGAAGCGGGATGCCCAGCTTGTCGAAGGTGCTCAGCAACTCGGGGTCGACCTCGTCGAGGCTCTCGAGTTTTTCTTTCACCTTCGGGGCCGAGTAGTAGCTGATCGACTGCAGGTCGATGGGCGTGTAGTTGACCTTGGCCCAGCCCGGCTCGCCGCGCTTGGCCATGCGCTCGAATCCCTCGAAAGCCTTCAGTCGCATGTCGAGCAGCCACTCGGGCTCGTTCTTCTTGCTCGAGATCAGGCGTATGACGTCGGTAGTCAGGCCGGGCGGCGCGGTGTCCGATTCGATGTCGGTGACAAAGCCGTGCTCGTATTCGGCGTGATCGGCAACCGCCTGGTCAACTGTAGTAGTCTCGCGGCTCACGCCTTGCCCCCGTTGCCCTCGCCTTCCGGGCCGGCGCCAGCCGGCAATGCCGCGAAGGGACTGGGCGGCAGTTGCACTTCGCGCTTGAGCTCGTCGAGTAACTCGACCACGCGGCACTCCTGGTTCACGAGGTCGGCCACCGTGATGTCCTGCAGGACTGTGTAGAGCAGGTTGCTGAGCCATCCCCACAGTGCACGTATGGAGCAGTCCTCGCTGTGGGTGCAGTCTCGCAACTGGCCGGGATGAGAATCGCAGAACTCGTCTGTAAAAAACGACCCCCCGAGAACCCCCAGCGCCTGCCAGACATTGATGTCACCGGCGTCGCGCGCCAGGCGGTAACCGCCGGACGCTCCGCGCGTGCTCGTCACCAATCCGCCGCGCCTGAGCTCACGCATGAGCTTGGCCACGTACTCGTGACTGAGGCCCTCGGCCTCGGCTATGTCCTGTATGCGCAGCGGGCCCTCGCGCTCGCTGGAGCGGGCGAGCTGGGCAAGGCAACGCAGGCCGTATTCTTCCTGCGAAAAGAGATGCATACGGGGAGTGTGACTAAACTATACGGATAAGTCAATATTGAAGCGACGCGGCGCGCCATAGGCCGATTTCAGTCTGTTTTTCCCTGTAGTTCCGCGTAGCTGTGGCCCGCCTCGGGCTGCTCGGACACCGGCAACCCGGAGTCTTTCCAACCCGCTACCGCTACCCCGCCGGCCGGGTCGGGCTCACCGCTGAAACCGCCCCTGACGTCGACGAGCTCGCTGTAGCCGACATCAGCCAGCATCTCCGCCGCCCTGGCCGAACGGCCGCCGCTCTTGCAGCCAACCAGCAGCTTGGCGTCAGTGGCGAAGTTGCTCTTCACCACCGCCAGGAAGTCCGCGTTGGCCTGCATGCGGCCTCCCGGCCCTGCGTTGAGCAAGGGCACATTCCAGGCCCCGGTGGGGTGCCCCTGGTCAAACTCGGGCCGCGATCTGACGTCGAGATATTTGTAGCCCTGCTCCAACATTTCCGCTGCCTCGATTGGCGTGACCCTGTTTGCACTCATGGCCGGCAGCTTATCGGCAGCGGCGGGCAAGGCAAGGCCGGGCGCCGACACCATAAGGGTGCCGGTCACTGCCAGGGCCAGCACGCGCAGCCCACCTGTACATCTGAATCGTTCGCGCATATGTTCTGCCGCCATGAGAAAGACCCGTCGCCCCAACCGGCCAACAATAGCCTCGCGGTCCGACCGCTACCAGCTCTACCTCGACACCGTGCAATCGCCCGAGAGCGACGTCGATTTTTTTATCCGTGCCTACCGCAACGCCTACCCTGGCAACGGCGCGCCGCGTGACCTGCGCGAAGACTTCTGCGGCACGGCCGCCGTGTGTGCCGAATGGGTGAGTCGTCACCGCGACAACCAGGCGCTGGGTGTCGACCTCGACCCCGAGCCGCTTGCCTGGGGTCACGAACACATAATCGACAAGCTCAAGCCCGAGCAGTCTGCGCGCGTTGACCTGCGCGAGGGAGACGTGTTGTCCTGCCGCGGGCCCAAGGCCGACGTGCTGGCCGCGCAGAACTTCTCCTTCTGGTGCTTCAAGACCAGGCCCGAACTGGTGACTTATCTCAAGCGCGCGCGGGCCAACCTCAAGAAAGAAGGCGTGATGGTGCTCGACATGATGGGCGGCAGCGAGGTCATGGAAGAAGACCACGAAGACGTGCGCCGCGAGAAAGGCTTTACCTATATCTGGGAACAGAAACGCTTTGACCCAATAAGCCACGACTGCGAGTTTCGCATCCACTTTCGTTTTCGCGACGGCAGCCGACTGCAGAACGCTTTTTCTTACAGCTGGCGGCTGTGGACGCTTCCCGAGCTGAGCGAACTGCTGGCAGAGGCCGGGTTTTCGTCGAGCTCGGTTTACTGGGAAGACGAGGATTCGGACACCGGCGAGGGCAACGGCGTATATCGTCGCCGTCCCAACGCACCAGCCGAACCCGCCTGGGTGGCCTACGTGGTCGCCAGGAAATAGCCGGCCGCCAAGGCAGCGAGCGTCATTGCGGCAAGCCTCAAGCCCGCGCCGTCTTCCACGAACCTGACTTAAAGGTCAGCACCAACCACACGGCACGCACCGCGTGGTCAAACACCAGGGCGGCCCACACCCACACGATCCCCAGCTCGAGCCCCCACGAAAACAGGATGGCCAGCGGCACCCTGAGCAACCAGTTGCCCGCCGCGGCAGCGAGCATGGGCGTCATCGTGTCACCCGCTCCTCTGTGCGCGCCGCCCAGCGTGAAGTGCAGCTGCAGCAAGGGCTGGGCAAGGGCCACGCAGAGCATGAAGGGCACCAGTACTTCGAGCGTTGCAGGGTCATCGGTAAAGGCCTCGGCCAGTGGTTGCCTGGCCAACGCGCCCACGGCGCCGACCACCACCGCTACCATCAGCGACAAGCGCGCCGCCCGCCAGCCGGCCCGCTCGGCCTGTTCAACATCACCGGCCCCGAGCGACTGCCCCACCAGCGTGGCCACGGCCGCGGCCAGGCCAGTACCCGGTATCCACGAGAACGCCAGCACGCGCACGCCCACGGTGTAGGCAGCCACGGCCACGGTGCCGTAATGACCGAGTACGGCGAAGTAGACCAGCAGGGCCAGGTTCAGTTGCACTCTCTCGCCTATACCTGGTGCGGCTATGCGCGCGACTTCGCGCAGCGTGCCGCGGCATTCGCGGAAGTCGGCAATCGTCAGGGCCATGGGCGACCCGCCGCTCGCGCGCCGGGCGACGCTGATAAACAGCAGCAGTCCTAACGCCTGGGCCACCAGCGTAGCAACGCCGGCTCCCACCAGCTCCATGCGCGGCAGACCGAACATGCCGAAGATCAATCCGAGGTTGAGCAGCACCTTGACCACCGTCACCAGCAACGCGATGAGCAACGGGGTCGTGGTGTCGCGGTCGGCGCGCATCGCGCTCTCCATGGTGAGCGAGACCGCCAGCATGAGGATCGAGGCCATGATCATGCGCAGGTAGGGAATGGCCAGGTTTATTACCAGCTCGTCAGCGTTGAGCAGTCCCAGCAACCAGCGCGGGTTTACGAGCACCGCTCCGGCGATGGCCGCGGCGGTGGCCACGGCAACTATCAGCGACGCAGCGTGGGCGTGGCGGGCCCTGTCGCGCCGGCCCGCCCCTATGGCGCGGGCCACGATGGCCACGCAGGAAAAACCCACTGCAAAAAGAGCCGACTGGCCGAGGAAAAGCATCTGGGTCGCGTAACCCGCGGCAGCCAGCTCGTTCGCTCCCAGCCGCCCGACCATGGCGATGTCGACCAGGCCGAGTACCGTGACCATGACCTGCGACAGCATCACGGGCCAGGCCAGCTGCCACAGCTCGGCGCTGGTTCCGGTCTGCGAACCAAAAACACCGCGCGCACGCGACACGCCCACCGCCAGGGCTGCCAGGGCTGCCGAGGGCAGAGACGGCGAAGCCTCGGCGTCGGCAACGAACCCGGCTTGCTGGTCCACGTCGAGGCCGCCCGCCGCGTCGCCCTTGCCCACATCCACTCGTTCTTCGTTATCCGCCAAGCTCTTGCACCGCCGTAAAACGGGCACGCTTGCGCGCACGAGTCGAACACTCAAGCAGCCGGTCTCGTTGAAATTGCTGGCCGGCAACATACAATCCCCCCGCAATGTCGCTCAACATCTACGAAAAAATCTGCGCCGAGCACCTCGTCCACCAGGAACCCGGCCAGGACCCCGTGCTCTACATCGACCGTCACTACGTTCACGAGGTGACCTCGCCGCAAGCCTTCGAGGGACTGCGCATGGCCGGGAGAAGCGTGCGACGGCCGGGGCTGACCTTTGCCACCATGGACCACAACATACCCACGACCTCGCGTGACCAGCCCATCGCCGACCCGCTGTCGGCCCGCCAGGTTGAAACGCTGGCGGCCAACTGCAGGGAGTTTGCGGTCACGTGCTTTGACATGCACGACCCGCGCAGTGGTATCGTGCACATCATCGGTCCCGAGCTGGGCCTGACCGAGCCGGGCATGACGGTTGTCTGCGGAGACAGTCACACGTCCACGCACGGGGCTTTCGGAGCCCTGGCTTTCGGCATAGGCACGAGCGAGGTCGAGCACGTGCTGGCCACGCAAACGCTGCTGAACCGCGCTGCCCGTACGCTGCAGGTCAAGGTGGACGGCCAACTCGCAGCCGGCGTCACGGCCAAGGATCTCGTGCTGGCCATCATCGGCCGCCTGGGCACCGCCGGCGGTACAGGCTTCGTGATCGAGTACACCGGCAGCGCCATACGCGAACTCTCCATGGAAGGCCGTATGACGGTATGTAATATGACCATCGAGGCCGGCGCGCGCGCGGGCCTGGTGTCGCCCGACGACAAGACGGTGGCGTACCTCGAGGGCCGCGAGTACCTGGAGGGCCGCGACTTCGACAGCATGGCCGAGGGCTGGCTGGCCTGGGCGTCGGACGAAGGCTGCACCTACGACGAAACCCTTGAGCTCAACGCCGCCGATGTGGAGCCACAGGTCACCTGGGGCACCTCGCCGGGCATGGTCACCGGCATCCTGGGCCAGGCCCCTACCCTGGCCAACCTGTCCGACACCGCAGAGCGCGATACGGCATCACGCGCGCTGCAGTACATGGACCTGCGCGAGGGACAGGCAATGACCGACATCACGGTCAACCGGGTATTCATAGGCTCGTGCACCAACGGCCGCATAGAAGACCTGAGGGAGGCCGCGCGCGTGGCCGCCGGTCACACGGTCGCCGCCCAGGTAGACCAGGCGCTGGTGGTACCAGGCTCGCAACAGGTCAAGGCCCAGGCCGAGGCCGAAGGACTCGACAAGGTATTTACCGAGGCTGGTTTCGAGTGGAGGGAGTCGGGCTGCTCGATGTGCCTGGCCATGAACGACGATGTTCTGAGCCCGGGCGACCGCTGCGCGTCAACCTCGAATCGTAATTTTGAAGGCCGCCAGGGCAAGGGCGGGCGCACCCACCTGGTGAGCCCGGCGATGGCAGCCGCGGCGGCGGTCACGGGGTCTTTTACCGACGTGCGTGACTGGGATTACAAGTAGGCCCGCGGGCAGGACAACAGGCAGCAATGGAAAAGTTTGAAACCTTCAGCGGACTGCTGGCGCCACTGGACGCCCAGCACGCCGACACCGACCAGATCATCCCCAAGCAGTTTCTCAAGCGCGTGGAGCGGACCGGCTACGGCGAGTTCCTGTTCTTCGACTGGAGGTTCAACGACGACGGTTCGCTGAACCAGGATTTCGAGATGAACCACGATCGTTACCAGGGGGCCTCGATCCTGATCGCGCGCGACAACTTCGGCTGCGGCTCGTCTCGCGAACACGCGCCCTGGGCGCTTAAGGGTTACGGCATTCGTTGCATAGTGGCGCCCTCGTTCGCCGACATCTTCTACAACAACTGCTTCAACAACGGGCTGCTGCCCGTCGCGCTGGCGGCAGACACCGTCGACAGGCTGTTCGGGGAGTTGCGGGCCAACGAGGGTTACGCGCTCAAGGTAGACCTCGAGCGGCGGCTGTTACTGACCCCCTCGGGCGAAGAAATCCCTTTTGAGCTCGACGACTTCCTGCGCGACCGGCTTCTCCATGGCTGGGACCAGGTAGGGCTCACGCTGCGTCACGAAGAGGCGATCACGCGTTGGGAAAAAGACCACGGCATCGACTGACCTCCGCGCGCGGACTTACGCTCATTGGGTCGGTCACGTACGACGATCCACCAGTGGCCGGGGGCGGGGCTTGGTCTCCTCTCCCGACTGGTGGACGCGCCAAAGCGCAACAACACGACGTGGGGAGATCTCCATGGAAAAGAAACGAAGAATTTGAAAAACCAGCTAGTATGGGTCATCCCGATTGCGTGCTACATTCTTCAACACGAGTAGGGACATGACCTTATACGCTAAGCCACGAACACAACGACCATCTGCTTCCTTTATCTTCGCGGGACTCACCACATTCCGCACACGATCATAACGGCCTTGGAGCTGGCACGGATGCAGGATGAATTCGAAGTGCTGGCGCTCGTGTCTGGGAAAGCCCCCTATAAGTTGATCGAGCGTATCACCGAGGGTTTCGATAAAACCCCTCTCTGCATACCCCGACTACCGTTACCGTTGCGGTATAGATTCATGAACTTCTACGGCCGAACTCATCCTCCCCCATACACGATGTTCAAGCGATGTGTGCCTTGGATTAGTAACGCGAAATGCATAGTCAGCGTATCCCATAACGACGCACGCAAAATCCGCAGGCTCGGAGTCCATAAACCAAAACTAGTTTTTCAAGACCACGGTGTAGGTGACCGTGCGTATGGTTTTGACCCTGAGCTGCGAAACTTCGACCACGTTCTGCTGCCCGGGCGTAACCACAGAAAGCGCCTCGAAGAAGATTGTGGTCTCCATTCAAACATGACGACAATCGTCGGCTTCCCGAAGCTGGATCTCTACCGGCACATCCCACCGCCAGAAGTAATTTCTTTTCCAGAACAACGACCCGTCGTCTTATACGCGCCCCATTTTGATCCCGAGTTTTCCTCCTGGCACCGTTGGGGGCACACCGTACTCGATTTCTTTCTCGAGTCGAATGCCTACAACCTCATCTTCGCGCCTCACCTCGTGTTGAACCAGAGGTGTCGAAAACGGGGGCACGATATCGATCTTGGCAAGTACAGTCGCGCGCCACATATCTTTTGTGATCTTGGCAGCGACAAGAGTGTCGACATGACTTACATTCGATCAGCTGACGTCTATCTCGGAGATGTCAGTAGCCAAATCTACGAATGGATCGCGCACAAGCCTCGGCCGGCGGTTTTTCTGAATACACACCGGGTGAGTTGGAAAGCTGACTCCAGCTACCGTTGCTGGCGCTATGGTCCGGTGGTCAATGCAACCAGCGAACTAGCCGCCGCCTTCGAGCGAAGTCGCGATCTCCAATGGCTGAACGTCCAGAGGGAGGCACTTCCCAGC
>DUBO01000049.1 GCA_012960245.1 Candidatus Binatota bacterium
ACGACTTCACTTCCAGGCTGCCCAACTGCCGCAGCCCTTCGTACAATATCACCGAAACGGCGTTGGCCAAATTAAGACTGCGCACCCCCGGCTCGACGATCGGGATAGTCAATACCTCGGCACCCGCCGCCGACAGGGCGTCGATACGCTCGGCACCCAGCCCCTTGCTCTCGGACCCGAACAACAACAAATCGTCCCGGGCAAACTCGTGCTCGGCATAACAACGCCCGCGCCTGGCCGAGTTGACGATCACGCGACCCGGCGGATGATCGTCGACCCAGGCAGCCCAGTCGTCATGTACCGACAGGTCGACCAGCGGCCAGTAGTCGAGACCGGCGCGACGCATGTAACGATCGTCGAGCGAGAATCCCAGCGGTCCGACAAGATCAAGCGGAGTGCGCGTAGCCGCTGCCAGCCGCGCTATGCTCCCGGTGTTCTGCGGAATCTCTGGCTCTACCAATACTATGCGCACGGTCAGCCCTTGCACGCGGCCAGTGGCCACTGTTGCCCCCGGCAGTTTAACACCGGGTCGCCACCGGCGTCGCTGATGGCCCCCGCGAGGTGATAGTAGGCCGGTCGTAGAAAACGCGCGGGCATCACGCCGCGGCTGCCGCGTTCGACCCGACAGTAGAGAACGTTGTCATCGCCAACGCACAGCGAGCCACAATCGAGTTCGTTGTTCTCACCATCGTTGGTGCGCACCGAAAAACCCTGGTCGGGATCGCCGTCCACCGACACCACTACCAGCGGCGTGTCTTCCACCACGATCGACGCGCGGTCCACACCGACATCAACGACCCAGCCGCCCTCACCGTCGGCGACCACGTGACGAGAGAACAGGAGGGAGATGCGCTTGTTACTGATCTTTTCGCCGTCGGCGTACCAGTGGCCATCACGACGAAAAACAATCTCCGCTCCCCCGATGGCCCAGAAACCTGCCCTTGTCATATTTCCGCCGACCGTCAGTTGCCGACCGCGGCCAGGTACTCGGCCATGTTGTCGCTGCTACCCACCGCCAGGGCGGTGCGTTGGTGTACCGAGGTCGGCACGAGGTCGAGGATACGCGTACTGCCGTCACTGGCAGAGCCGCCGGACTGCTCGGCCAGCATGGCCATGGGGTTGGCCTCGTACATCAGGCGCAGTTTACCCGCCGGCGTTTCACCGGGCTTCTTGCTACCCGCAGGGTAAAGAAAAATACCTCCCTTGAGCAGGTTGCGATGAAAGTCGGCTACCAGCGACCCCACGTAGCGCCCCGAGCCGGGACGCCCCTCGCCCCCCGAGGGATCCTTGAGTGAGTCGACGTAGTCTCGCGTAGCCTGGTCCCAGGTCCACGCGTTACCCTCGTTGCAACTGTAAATGCTCCCCCGCGCGGGAGTGATTATGCTCGGGTGCGAGAGCAGGTACTCGCCGCTTCCCGGGTCGAGCGTAAAACCGTCCACGCCATCACCCGTGCTCAACACCAGCATGGTGCTCGAACCGTAGGCAAAATAACCAGCGGCGACCTGGGCGCTGCCGGGTTGCAGAAAATCCTCCAGCACGGCGGCCGAACCGCGCGGGCCCAGTCGCCTGAACACCGAGAAGATCGTGCCTATGCTTATGTTGACGTCGATGTTCGATGATCCGTCAAGGGGGTCGAACAGCGCAACATAGGCGCTCTGTTCGCCGGCGGCCGACGGTGCGATGATTTCTTCGTCTTCTTCCGACGCCATGCCGCACACGCTTCCGGCCTGCCTGAGCGCGTCAATGATGAGCTGGTCGGAGTACAGGTCGAGCTTCTTGACCTCCTCTCCGTGCACGTTGGTGGTGCCGCTCACGCCCAGGATGTCGGTCAGCCCCGCCCGGTTCACCTCCTCGGAAATCTTCGTGCAGGGCCGAGCGATGTCGGCCAGCAGGCCAGCCAGCGCCGGGTCGAGCCCGACGGCTACCCTGCCCTCGAGCCAATCTGAAAGTGAAATCGCCTGCTCTGCCATCCGCCGTGTCTCCTGCCCCTCGCCCGGGATCCTATTGAAACGTCAGCCACCCAACATCGCAAGGCGGGCATCGCAAGCGGGACGCCTCCCCCTTCTGGATTCGGGAGCTAAGCGGGGCTATACGCAGCCCCATGGCAGGTGAACAACTCAAAGCGGTTCTCAAGTTGCTGGCGGGCATGGTGGACCTTAACACCACTTCGGTTGAAGAAATGCGCAGCGGCATGGAAGCTGGCCTCGGTGCTTTTCCCCTGCCCGACGACGTCAGCGCCCAGGTTGAAAGCGGCTGGCCGGTACCCGTGGAGTGGATCAGCACCCCCGGCTGCGACGACAGCAGGGTACTGCTCTACCTGCACGGCGGTGGTTACGCGGTGGGTTCGATCAACACCCACCGCGAACTGGTGTCGCGCCTGGCGCGAGCCTGCGGCTGCCGCGCATTGCTTATCGACTACCGGCTGGGCCCCGAGCATAGGTTTCCGGCTGCCGTCGACGACGCGCTGGCCTGTTACTCGCAACTGCTCGACCGGTCCATCGCCCCTGGCCGCATAGCAATTGCCGGCGACTCGGCCGGTGGCGGGCTCACACTCGCCACGCTGCTGGCCGCGCGAGAAGCCGGGCTGCCCATGCCGGCGGCCGCCGTCGGCCTGTCGGCCTGGACCGACCTGTCGGTGAGCGGAGACTCCATAACCAGCAGGCAAGAGGCCGACCCCATGCTCACCGGCGACCAGCTGCGGCAGTTTGCCACCTGGTACCTCGGCGAAGACGGGGACCCCCGCGACCCACTGGCTTCGCCCGTGTTCGCGTCGCTCGACGGGCTGCCACCGCTGCTGCTGCAGGTGGGCAGCGAAGAGGTTCTGCTCGACGACACCCTACGCCTGGCCGACAACGCACGGACGGCGGGTGTGGAAGTCTGCGTAGAGCAGTGGGACGAGATGTTCCACGTGTGGCAGGCCTTGGCCTCCATGCTTGACGAAGGGCAAAAAGCCATCGACCGCATAGGCGAATTTCTGTGCGAAAAAATGGACGGGGAAAATAAGCTATGAAAAAGCCTGTTATGGCCAAGCGAGCAACGCAGCGAGGATTGATCCTGGCAACGGTGGCGATGGCCATCGTGACCGCCGGCTGTGCGGGGCCGCCACGCGACGCCTGCGACATGGCCGGTACGCCCGGTACCGTCTGTGGTTTTGAAAACCCCGAGGACATCGAACTCATTGACAGCTCCGGCGTCGTGCTGGTATCCAACCTGCGCCTGGGCGACCCCCTACCGGGAGGCGGATTTCTTTCGGCCATGACAACGGCGGGCGCCACCGGCGACGACCAGCAGGCGCGCCCGTGGAAGGCGTGGCCACTCGAAGACGGTAGCGCACCCGCTGCCGACAACAGCTCCGCCTTGTTGGGCTCACCCGACTGTCCCGGGCCACCCGACCCGGCCGCCTTCAATCCCCACGGCATAAGCTCCACGAGCAGCGGCGCGCTCGCGCTGTTGTACGTCGTGGCCCACGTTGTCGAAGGAAGCGGCCGCGAGGCCATAGAAATCTTTGCAGTGGTGGGCTCAGGCCTGGAAACAAAACTCACCTGGTTGGGCTGCATCCCGACACCGGATGCCATACAGGCCAACGACCTCGCCGTGTCTGCCAACGGCAGTGTGTACGCGAGCAACTACCAACCAGACAACTCCCCCATGCACATGATCAAGGCCTCGCTGCTGGGCACGGACACCGGCGGCATCATCGCCTGGAAGCCGGGCACGGGCTGGAGCGAAATCGAAGGCACGACCTCCAAGCTGGCCAACGGCGTAGCCTTGTCAAAAGACGGTAAAGTTTTGTATTACACAGAAACGATTTCGCGTAGTCTGCACCGCAAGCCCCTGGACGGCAGCCCCTCGGTGTGGGTCGACATTCCGGGTATGCCCGACAACCTGTCGTGGACCGAGCGCGGAACCCTGCTGGTGGCTTCGCACACGTCGGGCCCGCGTTTCATGGCTTGTGCCATCGGCCGCCTGCCCTGCCGCAGCCCCTGGATAGTCCAGGAACTCGACCCCACTACGATGGCCTTGAGAACGTTGTCAGAACACGACGGCGACAGGCTGGGTGCCGTTGCCACGGCCACCCCCGCCGGCGACAAGATACTGTTGGGCTCCGTGTTCGACGACAGGATAGGGGTTCTTTCCGACTGACCCTGAGGACAGACAAAAGACCAGCAAACGCAGGAAAAGAGGGTTTTTCGGGAATTCGCTTGCTTCAATATATAATATCCAATAAAAATAATTGAAGAAGACCGGGATCCGAGAGGATCAGCCTGGGGCAGAGAGCCACACGCCATGCTCTCGGTACTGAGCCTCAGCAATAAGGAGGCGCTAATAATGGCTGCACCATTCCCCCGCCCACGGAGCGTGCCCTCACACATAAGCTACGATAGCGATGCCGACAGGCCATCCTCACGACGTGGACGACGGCCAAAGGTCACGCGGCGGCAGATGTTGGAGGCCGCCACGCAGGAGTTCGCGGCCCACGGCTACGGCGGGTCAACCATCGCCGCCATTGCCGCCCGACTCGGAATCACCCAACCGCTGATCCACTACCATTTTCATTCCAAGGAGGAGCTGTGGTTTGAGTCGGTTTACCTGCTCTTCCTCTCGCTGTGGAATGACATAGAGCTGGCCCTGGTCGAAGCTAAGAACGACGGCTCGCGCAGCAGTGCCCGGGAGTTGCTCAAGGTGCTCGTCACTGCCCTGGCCCGGAAGCCCGAAATCGCGCGAATCGTGAGTAACGAGGGCTACGACCGCAACAGCACGCGCATGTCGCGACTGTCTGAAACCTACCTGCAGCCCGTATTCAAGTTAGTCGGCGAGGCGCTCGCCGCGCACGGCAAGCGAGCCTCGCTCAAGGAGCAGTCCTCTGAATTTCTCCTGCTGGCCTTCCTCGGCTCAACGACCACCGTGCTCACCATGGGTCCGGTGTGCCGAGAGCTATACGGCCTCCAGATCGACTCCGAGGAGAACATAGACAAGCAGGTCGCGCTTCTCGAAGCCCTGTTCGTGGGCTAAAAACGGCTAGTACGGCAGGGGCGTTAAAGAAGGACCGCCACTCATCCTCAGCCGCCCCCTGCTTGGCCGCGTAGCCACCCGCTGCTATCTTCCGGGTGGAATAACAATGGTTGCAAAAAAAAAGGCCCCTAAAAAAACCCGTAAGAAAACCACCAAGGGATCCGGCAAAAAATCGCTGACGATCACCGACAACCGCACCGGCCGGGTCTACGAGCTGCCCATCAACGACAACACGGTGCGAGGCATGACCTTTCGCGACATCAAGGTCGACAAGGAAGACTTCGGCCTCCTGGTCTATGACCCCGGGCTGCTGAACTCGGTTACCTGCAAGAGTACGGTATCTTTCATCGACGGCGACCGTGGCATCCTCGAGTACCGAGGCTACCCCATCGCCCAGCTCGCCGAGCAGAGCAACTTTCTCGAGACTGCCTACCTCATCGTCAAGGGCGAGCTACCCAACGCCAAGCACCTCGCGGCCTGGGAACACAACATAACCATGCACACCATGCTGCATGAGAACCTCTACAAGTTCATGGACGGCTTTCGTTACGACGCCCACCCCATGGGCATGCTGGTGAGCACGGTCGGTGCGCTCTCCACCTTCTACCCCGACGCCAAGGATATCTTCGACATAGAGTCGCGCCGCGTGCAGGCGCGCCGCCTGCTTGGTAAGATGCCAACGCTGGCAGCCATGTCCTACCGGCACAGCATGGGGTTACCCTACGTTTACCCCGACAACGACCTTGGCTACACGGCCAACTTCCTGTCGATGATGTTCCGCATGACCGAGACCAGATACAAGCCGAACCCGGTGTTCGAGCGGGCGCTCGAGGTGCTGTTCGTCCTGCACGCCGACCACGAGCAGAACTGCTCGGCCCACGCCATGCGCGCTGTGGGCAGTTCGGACGTCGACCCCTACACCGCGGTGGCGGCAGCCTGCGGGGCCCTGTACGGCCCGCTGCACGGCGGCGCCAACGAGGCAGTGATCCACATGCTCAAAAAGATAGGCTCGGTGAAAAACATCCCGGCCTACATCAAGCGTGTAAAGGCCGGCGAGATGCGGCTGATGGGATTCGGCCACCGCGTGTACAAGAGCTACGACCCGCGCGCGAGAATAATAAAGGACGTGGCCTACCAGGTGTTCGAGGAAACCGGCAAAAACCCGCTCATCGACATCGCGGTCGCGCTGGAAAAAATCGCGCTGGAAGACGAGTTTTTCATTGAGCGCAAGCTCTATCCCAACGTGGATTTCTACTCGGGCATAATCTACCAGGCCATGGGCTTTCCGCTCGAAATGTTCCCGGTGCTTTTCGCGATTGGTCGTACGGCCGGCTGGCTGGCCCAGTGGAGCGAAATGGTGCAGGACGAAGAACGACGCATCGTGCGCCCGCGGCAGATCTACCAAGGCGAACGTGGACGCGACTACGTAGACATAAAGGAACGGCCGACGCCCGCCACCCGGGAGCGGCTTATCCTGGCGCGCGAGCGCCTGTAACGCTCACGCCTCGGTCGACCCGGCGGTCAGTCCTTGCCGTCGTAGATGCCCATGGCCGTGGACAGAAAGGCCAAGGCCTCCTCCTTCTCCCGCTGAAAGGAGTTGCGGCCTATGATCGAGCCGAAGCCACCGCCGTCACGAACGCCTCGGACCTCTTCGAAGACCTTCTCGTCGGCGCCCTTGGCACCACCCGAAAAGATCACTACCCGCCTGCCGCCGAAGGCCGACTGTACGACGTGGCTCACGCGCTCCGCCAGCGTGCCCGTGGGTATGCCTTCTTCTTCGTATACCTTGCGCGCCGCATCCTGCTCGATGTAATCGGTGGGGGGCTTGACCTTGATGAGGGTCGCGCCCATCTGCGCGGCTATCTGGGCCGCGTAGGCGACCACGTCGATGGCGGTTTCGGCTTCCTTGCCCAGGTTGCCACCGCGCGGATACGACCACACCACCACGGCCAGGCCGTAGTCCTTGGCTTCTCGCGTGAGCTCCCTCAGGTCCTCGTACATTGACTTGAACTCACCCGAACCGGGATAAATCGTGTAGCCTATCGCCACGCAGCCCAACCTGAGCGCGTCGGCCACCGAGCCGGTGAGCGACGGAACCGAGTTCTCTACGTCGGGCGAAAGCGAGTCGTGGTTGTTGAGCTTGAGTATCATCGGCACCTGCCCGGCGTACTCGGCCGCGCCGGCCTCGAGAAAGCCCAGCGGCGCGGCGTAAGCGCTGCAACCGGCATCAACGGCAAGCTGAAAGTGATAGCGCGGATCGTAGCCCGCCGGATTGTGGGCGAAACTGCGAGCCGGGCCGTGCTCGAAGCCCTGGTCGACCGGCAGTATGATCATGCGACCGGTGCCACCGAGGCGGCCGTGGTAGAGGATGCGCGCCAGGTTGTTCAGCGTTCCCGGGTTCTCGCTGGCGTACCAGCTCAGGATTTCCTTGACTCGTTCACTCATCAGCTTCTTTGTCTCCTTTCGGTAGTGGAAGTGGCAGACGCCCTTGGCGCCGTCCCCGATATTTAGACGCAGGCAGCGCGCAGAGCAAGGTCGCGGGCGCCCTCACCCCCCGATTATATCCCAGGGGCTGTCCGCCCCGCCGCAGTCTTTCTCCAACCGGGCGAGGGCCTCGCCCGCGTGCTGCCACGAAGCCGCCCAGGCCGCCAGCCCTTCGGCCTCGCGGTGGTAGCGATAAACGGCAAGAAATGCGGCGTTGTCGGCCAGGCCCGGCCATCCGCCTCCCGGACGGCTCCCGGGGCGGCTGTTACCCGTGGGAGAAAACAGCTCGGCGAGGCCGTCGGACGCCTCAGCGTAAACCCGGCTTCGCAGGCTCATAAGTTCGGCCTGTTTACAGCCCTCGCGCGAGCAACGCTCGAAAAGTTCGAGCAACCCGGTCTCCAGTTCGGCCAACAGGCGACCCCTTTCGATCCAGCGCACACGCCTGGCTTGCACGCGCCGGGCGAGCTCGACACTGCCGCGCTGGGAGAAAAAATCCTGCCCCAGCCGCAGGCTCACTGCCTGTGCCATGCTTTCGTTGAAGTCGGCCTGTCCGCGTATGAACACCGTTGAGTGGACCAGCTCGTGCAGCAGCACCACTACCAGCGTCGTCTCGTCCACCGCCACCAGGCTCTCGGGTAAGGGGTCGTTGAACCAGCCCAGGGTCGAGTAGGCCGCGGCTCGCGCAACCCTGCTGTCGAGCCCGCGTTTGCGCAACCTGCCCGCGCAGGCCTCGGCAGGAGCGCGGTCGAAGTAGCCGCGGTAAGGCAGGCGGCCCACAACCGGGTAGCGCCAGGTCCACGATTCCAGCCGGTCGGGCCACGCGGCCGTAACCACGTGCACGCCCTCGAGCGAGCGGCCGTTGGACACCGACGAGTAGTTGCCCTCAACCGCCAGCCCCTGTCGAGAGGCCCAGCCCCTGAGCTCTTCGACGAGCTGAAGGCGTGCACGTCGCTCGGGGTCGTCCGACGCCGCGATGGCCGACTCCAACGGCTGCGCCGTGGCCATGAAGCGCGCCTGCTCGTAGCCCAGTCGCAGGTAATACCAGGGCCGGCAGCCGGCCGTCGTGAACAGCAACAACAGTGCCAGAAACGCCAACGCTCGGCCCCACCGTCGTTTACTCACTGGATGCACACCTGTAGGCTTGCGAGCTACCAACGTGAATCGCCTCAGGGAATATCTTCTCAAGTACAACAAGCGCTATCTCGTGGGCGGGGCCTGCCTGTTCGTGACCGCGACCATGGTGATGGCCATACCAGCCGTCCTGCAGCGGGCCATCGACCAGCTGGCGGACACCGTGGCCGGCAATAAGAGCGCTGCCAGCATGCCGGGCGACGCGGTATTCAACGACGCGGTATTCAACGCAGCCCCCTGGGCACTGGCTATTATAGCGCTGGCCGTGGGCCAGGCGCTGGTGCGCACCGTGTCGAGGTCGCTCATTTTCAACGCCGGCCGCGACGTCGAGTACGATCTGCGCAACGACTTGTTCGTCCACCTCACCACCCTGCCCCAGTCGTGGTACCACCGCCAGCGCACCGGCGACCTCATGTCGCGACTGGTCAACGACCTCAACGCCGTGCGCCTGCTGCTCGGCCTGGGCGTGCTCACGATCATCAACACTCCGCTGTACTGCATCTACGCGCTCACCCTCATGGCCATGATGGACCTGCGCCTCACGCTCGCGGCTCTGCTCCCCTTCCCTCTCATACTGTGGGTGATCAGGGTCTACAGCCATCGCATGATGGAAGCGTCGGTAAGCGTGCAGGAACGGCTCGCCGACATATCGTCGTCGGTGCAGGAAACGCTCGCCGGGGTGTCGGTCATCAAGGCCTGGGGACGCGAGCAGCAACGAGAAGGCGATTTTGCGCAGCTCAACGAGCGCTTCAAGAACGACAGCATGGAGCTGGTCAAGCTGCGCGGCAAGGTGTTTCCGCTGGTAAGGGTTGTCTCGTCGCTGGGCGTGCTGGTGGTGCTCTATTACGGCGGAACGCTGGTCGTGCGCGGCGAGCTCACGCTGGGCCAGCTGGTGGCCTTCATGGTCTACCTCAACATCATCGCCTGGCCGATGATGGCGCTTGGCTGGCTGGTATCCATCTACCAGCGCGGCCGCGCCGCCATGCTGCGGCTGGGCGAGGTACTCGACGCACGACCGGAGATCGCCAGCCCCGAGGGCGGTGGGCATCGCGCCGTGCTGCGCGGCGGGGTCAGCCTGGAGAACGTGAGCTTCACCTACCCTTCGGACCAGGCGCGCGACCCCGCGCTGAGAAACGTGACCCTCGAGCTAGAGGCCGGCACGACCCTGGGCGTGCTGGGCGCCACGGGTTCGGGCAAGTCTACGCTGGCCTCGCTGGTGGCGCGGGTGTTCGACCCCGACCAGGGCCGGGTGATGGTTGACGGCGTGGACCTGCGCGAATGGAACCTGGGCGACCTGCGACGCGGCATCGGCTTCGTACCCCAGGACCCCTTCCTCTTCAGCTCGTCGATAGAAGACAATATTGCCTTTGCCCGCGACGACCTGGGCGACGAAGAACTCGGCAGGCTGGTTGAAATAGCCGCCCTCGATACCGACCTCGCCGAGTTTCCGCACGGCATGGACACGCAGGTGGGAGAACGCGGGCTGGCCATGTCGGGCGGGCAGAAGCAACGCCTCACCCTGGCCCGAGCCGTGGCCCGCGACCCGGCCATACTGGTGCTCGACGACGCGCTCTCGAGTATCGACGCCGCCACCGAGTCGCGCATACTCGATGAACTCGAGAGCGTGATGGAAGGCCGCAGCAGCATCATCGTGTCTCACCGCGTGGCAGCGGTGCGCAGGGCCGACCGCGTGGTTGTGCTCGAAGAGGGCCGCGTGGTTGAAGACGGCACGCCCGACGAACTGGCGGCGGCCGATGGCCTGTACTCGCGCCTGCTCGAGCGGCAGCAACTCGCCGACGAACTGGAGGCCATGTAAATGGCTACCCCAGGCAAGCCCACCGGGCAGACAGCGGGGCGAGGACCGCACGGTGAGCAGCGGCTCGGGGCCACCCGCGACCTGCGGCTGCTCGCGTCCCTGTGGCGTTTCGTGAGACCTTATCGCTGGCTGTTCCTGCTCTCCTTGCTGTTGCTGCCGGCGGTGTCGGCCTGCCTGCTGGTGCAGCCGTGGATCGTGCGCAACGTCATCGACAACTACATATCGGCCGGCAACACCGACGGTATGGGCTCCTGGGTATTGCTGTTCGGCGTGGCAGTGCTGGGTGAGTTTACCTTCATGTACTGGCAGCACTACACGAGCATGCTCGTGGCGCAGAGAGCGCTGGCCGACCTTCGCGTGGAATTGTTCCGCCGTGTGCTTGCTCTCGATTCGGGCTGGTACGACCGCAACCCGGTTGGCCGCACCGTCACCCGGCTGACGACCGACGTGGACGTGATCAACGACATGTTTGCCGCCGGTGCCATCACCATCCTGATGGACGTGCTCACGCTGCTTGGCATCATCGCCATCATGTTCAGTCTCAACGCGCCGCTGGCCCTGGTCACGCTGTCGACGCTACCGGTGCTGGTGATACTGATCGATTTCTTTCGCCGCAAGGCACGGCGAAACTACCGCTGGATACGAGAGCGCATAGCGCGCATCAACGCCTACCTGCAGGAGGCCATCAGCGGCATCGCCGTGGTGCAGGTGTTCGCGCGCGAAAAAGCGGCCTCGGCCGAGTTCGACCGGCTCAACTCGCTGCACCGCGACGCCGCCCACCGGGCCAACATCTACGAGGCCTCGCTGTTCTCCATCGTTGAAGCCCTGAGCAGCATCTCGCTCGCGCTCATACTGTGGTACGGCGCCCACCTCTTACTCGGCACGCCCGCGTTACCGTTCTCAGGGCTGGGCGGCTCGATGACCGGCGCTTCCGCCGCCAGCTCGGCGATCAGCTTTGGAACGCTGGTGGCCTTCATCGAGTACATGAACAAGTTTTTCATCCCGGTGCGCGACTTCTCGACCAAGTACGCAGTGATGCAGTCGGCGCTCACGGCCACCGAGCGGGTGCAGGAAATGCTCGAGCTCGAGCCAGCCATTTTCTCGCGACCGGGGGCGGTGACCAACGGGACAATCGACGCGGCAGGAGACATCGGCAACGCCGTAGAGTTTGACCAGGTGAATTTCGCCTACGTGGAGGGCGAACCAGTACTGAGAAATCTCTCGTTCAGCGTCCGCCGTGGCGAGCACGTGGCCATAGTCGGCGCCACCGGCTCGGGCAAAACAACCATCACCAGGCTGCTCGGTCGTTTTTATGAAACCCAGGTTGGGCGCGTACTCGTTGACGGCGTGGACGTGCAGCGCTGGGACACGCGCGCGCTCAGGAAGCGGGTGGGCAGCGTGCAGCAGGACGTGTACCTGTTCTCCGACACGATCTACAACAACATCGCCATGGGCAACCCCCTGGTCAGCCGCGAGCGTGCGCAGGAAGCCGCGCGCATGGTCAACGCCCACCAGTTTATCGAACGCCTGGCCGACGGTTATGACACGATGGTGAGCGAACGCGGCAGTAATTTTTCGACGGGTCAACGGCAGTTGCTGTCGTTTGCCAGGGCGCTGGCCTGGGATCCGTCGATACTCGTGCTCGACGAGGCGACCTCGAGCGTCGACCCGGCAACCGAACAGCTCATTCAGCAAGCGCTGGCCGCCCTGCAGAAAGGGCGCACGTCTATAGTGATCGCCCACCGACTGTCGACCGTGGAGCAGGCCGACCGTATCCTCGTGCTGCACCACGGTGAACTACGCGAGCAGGGGACGCACGCCGAGCTCATGGCGCGCGGCGGACTCTACGCCCGCCTCTACCAGCTCCAGTACCAGCAGGCCGGCTGAGTTTCTGTCAGTCCTGGTCGTCGCCGGATTCGGCCCCAGCTTTCTCAGCCTCGGCTTTTTTCTTCGCGGCCTCGGCCATCTGCTTCTTCGCGGCAAAAGCCTGTAACGCCTTGAAGGCCTGGTTGGCGTCGCTGCCTATGTCGGGGCCGAATTTCTTGGAGTTGACCATGTTGCGACCGGCCACGACCATTATCTGCGCCATCTCCCTGTTGGCGTTGAGCGGGTTATTGTAAAGCCGGTCTACCTCGGCGACCCAGTGAATAGCCTTGGCGTTCTTCGGTACGCGGTAATTCTTCGTCATCCACCCAGTGGGATCCTGGTTCTTGGCCACTCTCAGCGCGTCGACAAAGCCGGCCATGTAACCCTGCTTGAACTCAAGCCCTACACGACCCCAACCCTTCTTTGAAAAACCCGCCAACGACCCACCGGCAGCGCCCAGTGTAAGACCCAGGGCCAATCCAAGCACCAGCCCCAGCACGAGTCCACGCCCCTGAAAAGTTTTGTTTACAGTCATAATCCGCCGTTCTCCCGTTTCAATATCCACCCATAATTGCACATACGAGCCCCAAGCTGCCACCAAACCCTGCCACCTGACTGTCGACGCCCGGGGCGAGCCCCGCATTCACGCTTCGCGATGCGTCATCCCGCGGGCAGCCGCGTGCTAGAATAGGCCAGCTGCCGCGGGCCGGGCGTGGGCCCATGCCAGCGAGGCCGTGCCAGCGAAACCGTACCTGCGGGAAGGTGAACAGCGTAAAGCTCGATGGCAATCCACACCCCACTGTCATCTCCAGGCGCGGCATCTCCAGGTACCGGGCCCGCACCCGGGTCATCAACGCAGCGCTGGGAGTGGCTCGACGCGCTGCGCGGCATTGCCATCGTCGCGGTGGTGGCCATGCACGTCACCTGGGCCTGGACGCTGGTGGCACCTCCCGACAGCACTGCCACGGCGTGGCTTGCCTTCGTGCACCTGCTCGCCAGTTTCGGCGTGCCGCTGTTCCTGCTGGTATCGGCCAGGGCTCTGCTGCAAGGCTACCACGCAGCGCTGGGTGGCTTGCGCGGATGGGTCGCCTTCGTTGCACGCCGCGCGCAACGACTCCTGCCGGCCTACTTTGCCTGGAGCCTGCTCTCGCTCGCGGCCCACGACACCTCCGTTCTCACGTCGCCCGTCGATCTTGCAAGCACCCTGCTGCTGGGAGGGGCCGAAATTCATTTCTACTTTGTGCCGCTCGTCTTCCAGCTCTACCTGCTGTGGCCGATATTCGCCCAGGCCGGCAGGCTCTCATCGAAGTCAACGACAGCGACCGTGCTTATTACTGTCGGCGCCACGCTGCTGATGATCGCCTGCTGGCGAGTCACCCCGGCGTGGAATCACAGCCCACCGCTGCTGCAGTTGTTGCTCAGTTCCTGGCTGGCCTGGCCGCTGCTTGGCTGCACCGTATTGCCACTTCTCGAGCGCCGGCTGCTCGCCGGCGAGGCTGCTTCAGGACGGCGCGCCGTGGCGGCTGCGGGATTCGCCATCAGCCTGGTCGCCGTCCTGTTGGCGGCTGCGCTGGTAACGTGGCAGTGGCACCCGGGCATGACGATAAACTACCTGGGCATAGTGGTAATGGTCTTCAGCCCACTTAACGCTTTATATTTTCTGCTCGCGCTGACCGCCGCCATCCTCCTGGTCACTTCCGCGCCCCGGGCCGGCTCGGCACTGGCCTGGTTGGGGCGGCGCTCCTACGGAATCTACCTCTGCCACCTGCTCGTGATGGGCTCCCTTGTTTTCAAGCGTATACTCGGCAATCCAGTGCCCTCGGACTTCGAGTCACCCCTGTGGATCGCGAGCTGGGCGGCCGGCCTGCTGCTGACGCTGGCCTTGAGTGCGGGCCTGGTCGAAGCCCTGCGTCGCGTCCGCCCGCTGGCCAGGTTCGTGGGATACCAGTGAGCGTAAACCCGAGGTGAAAAAACTTACGATACTGATCGCCCCACTGCTGGTCGTGCTGGCAGCGATGGCAGCGAGATTTCACGGCCTGCTCGACTGCGCCGCCGTTTGTGCGCTGGACTGCGCCATCGACTACGCGGCGCTCACCGGCAGCGCCGATTCCGCGTTGCTCGAGACGGCCGACTTCAGGCTCAACTCGTGGATACTGGCCTGGGTGCAGCACGCGCTGGCCACCAACCCCGGGCAGCTCTTCGCGGCCAACGCGTTTTACCCGGCGCGCGCCGCGTTGGCGGGCAGCGAGCACATGGTGGCAGTGGCCCTGCAACTGTGGCCACTCGGGCTGCTCGGTGTGAGCGCGCCCGGACTTCACCAGGCGGCCGTACTGCTGTCATCGCTGCTGCTGGGGCTGACCACCTGGGCGCTTGCGCGCTGGGCCGGCACAACGCGAGCCGCTGCTCTGTTGGCCGCCGCCCTGGCCGTGCTGTTGCCCTGGCGTGTGACCGAGCTCTCGCACGTACAGCTGCTCGGGGTGCAGTGGATGCCGCTGTTGTGGTTGCTCACCCTGCGCACCCTGGTCGACGGGTCGACCACACGGCGTACTGTTGCCCTTACCCTGGTGCTCAGCTTGCAGCTGCTGTCGTCGTTTTACCTGGCGTGGTTCGCCCTGGTGAGCAGCTCTGTACTCGTGCTGGTGGCCTTGCTGCACGGCAGGCAGTGGCGCAACGGACTTCCCGCCCTGGCCCTGGCCTTATCGATTTCGTTGGCGTTGCTCGCCGTGTTCACCCTGCCCTACCTCGACCACGGCGGCGTTGCCCTCAGGGGACAGGCACTGGTTGAGAGCAGTGCCGCCCTGGCGTGGACCTGGCTCGCGCCCGGTGGCTCGCTGCTGTTCGACCCGGGCCTGCCCTTCGACGCACGCTACAGGCTTCCGCTGCTCGCGTCGTTGGCGGCCCTGTTATCACTGGTGGCAGTCTTTAGCCGTGGCGGCACGCGGAAAACCGACAGCGCCGAGTCGGCGACCGCGACCTCCACTGTCACCGCCCGCGCCCTGTGGGCCGTGGCCGCCGTGGCCTTCGTGCTCATGCTCGGACGTCACCTTGTTGTTGGCGAGCTATCGCTGCCGCTGCCCGGGCAGTGGGCGGCATGGCTGCTACCCGGCTTTGACAGGCTCAGGTCGCCACTGCGCTGGGGCATTGTCATCAACCTTGCCTTCCCCCTGCTGGTGGCACTCGGGCTGACGACCTTTGAACGTGGGCTCGGCAGGCTCGTGCGAGCGAGCCGCGCGGCCGTCTGCGTCGCGGTGCTGGCGGCAGCGATGGCGCTGTCGGGCTGGTGGCCGCGACTGCCTGCTGTCGACGTAAGCATCACGCCGCAGGACGAGGATCTTTACGCGGCGCTGGCGCGCCTGGACCCCGCGCCGGTGCTCGAACTGCCCTGGCCGATAAATCCCCGCTACGACGTTGAGTTGTCCAGCGGCTACCTGCTGGCGAGCACCCGGCACTTCAAGCCGCTGCTCAACGGTTACACGGCCTGGTACCCCGCGCACTATGATTTTTTGCGTCACGCCGCGCGCCGGCTACCAGACCCCGAGGTCATCTCGCGCCTGCGCGCAATGACCGGTCTCGGTTGGCTGGTCGTTCACGAGAGCAAGCTCGACCAGGCAACAAGCCAGCGCTGGCTCAACGCGCTCAACCGCGGTGACGTAGCGCTGGCCTGGCGCGACCAGCACGCCAGCATCTACCAGCCGCGCGTGCCGGCGGCCGAGGGCTACTCGCTGGAGCGCCTGCTCGCGCCCTCTGCCGATGCCCCTACGCTCAGTGGCTTGTCACGCGACACGCTTGATCCGACTCTCAGCAGGGGACGCGTGGAAATCGGCGTCGCCCGGGGAGTGGTGCTGGACAGTGACCCGAGCGGCTGGCTGGGCGTGAGCCTGCCGCTGCGCATACACAACCACGGGCAGCTCGACTGGCCAGGCCTCGACCCGCTGGATGAAGGGCTGGTTGCGGTTCACTGGAGCCTGCTCGCGCCTGGAACGGGTGGCGGCTCTGCTGACCAGGGAGACACCGTACTGGCCGAGGGAATCGCCATGCTCGACGGCGACGTACCGGCCGGAGGCAGGCTCGCCACCCAGGTGGACGTCACCGGCCGCGTGCGCGCTGGCACCGCCACGCTGCGGATGGAGTTGGTGCAGATCAAAAACGGCCAGGCACAGCGGCAGCCGCTTGCTGCCGTCGAAGCGGTCGAGGCCAGCGTCGTCATCAGGCTACGGAAAAGGTCTTCAGTCGAATAGTACACCGGGAGCGAGCAGCCCCGCGGGGTCGAGCGCGTCTTTAATCCTGCGCATGGAGGCGACGGCCTGCTCTCCGTAGAGTTCCACGAGCAGGCGCTTCTTGATCTCGTTGCGACCCACTCCGTGTTCTGACATGGGCGAGCCTCCCAACGCGATGGCGGCGCGACCGATTTCAAGCTGGGCCTCGCCCGCGCGGCGCATCTCCCCGGCGCTGCGCGCCATGACGTTCGTGTGCACGTTGCCGTCGGATATGTGACCCCACACCGCGTGATCGAGTTCGTGCTCGTTGAGAATCTCGCGATAGCGCTCAAGCGAGCGAGCAAAGTTTTCAAAAGGGACGATGACGTCACCAGCCGACTTGGCAATCGTCGAGTCTATTTCGCGTGCTGCGCGCCCCACCCGCTCGTTGACGGCCGCGGGCACCGCTTCGCGCAAGGCAAACAAAGCGTCTCGCCTTGCCTGCTCGCCCGGCAACGCGGGCAGTGTAGAATCGAGCACGCCGTGGTCGGCCAGCAATCGGCACAACGCCAGCAGCGGCGAATTCTGTTCGGCGTCACCAGCGGCCGGGTCGCCTGCCGTAGCAATCTGCTCGGCAGCCTCGGCCGTGGTCATGCCCGGGGGCAACTCGGCCTGGAACAGCAGCGCGGCGGCCGCATTATCGGGCAGGGCTACACCCGAGCGTTCGCAGGCGCCGTCCTCTCGCAGCAGTTCAAGACAACGGCGGTCCATGTACTCCACCGCGGCTATGTCTACGAGGGGAGCATCGCGCAGTGCCGCAACCAGCCCTATAGCTGCCTCGTCGTCGGCCATCGGAATGAGGCCGGCGAAAAACGTCGGACGACTGGTCTGCAGGGCGAGCTCAACCCGGGTCACGATGCCCAGCGTGCCCTCGCTGCCTATGAACAGGTCGACGAGGTCCATGCCCGCCTCGGACCAGTAGCCAGCCGAGCACTTGGGCACGGCGGGCAGCGCGAGCGCAGGTCGCTCAAAACTGACGAGCGAGCCGTCGAGCAGTTGCAGTTCAAAGCGCCCGTGTTCGTCGGCGGTGACCTGGCCGCGTTCGAGGTCCAACACCTCGCCGCAGGCAAGCAGCACGCTTATGGCGCGCACCCAGGGCCTGGTGGTGCCGTGCTTGAAGGTGGCTGCGCCCGCGGCGTTGGTGGCAACCGTGCCGCCCACGCTGGCTCCGTCGAAGGTGGGCGCGGGTGGATAGTAAAGGTCGCGCTCGCGAAGCTGCTCTTCGAGCGTGGCCAGCAGCAGGCCGGGTTCGACCACCACCGAGTCGCTCTTCCATTCGATCACGCCGTCCATGCGCGCCATCGAGAGCACTATTTCGCCGCGCGGGGTCGCGCCGCCCGTGAGCGACGACTGCGCGCCCACGGCCAGCACGGGCAAGCCACGCGCAAGCAGAGCGGCCAGCTGGCTCTCGCTTCGGGGCAGGCACACCTCGGTGGTGTGACCTCCGGGGTAGTGGGCGGCGTCGTGCAGCCAGGGCTCGATGTCGTCCGCGTCGGTGAGTACACGGGCTTGCCGCGTGGCGGCGCCCGCGCCCCGGGTGATTGCCCTGTTAACGCTCACGCGCCATCACCCGGTTCTTTTATCTCCAGCGTTACGTTGCCAGCGTCTTCGACCAGCAGGCCCTGCGACGATGCCGGCAACAAGCCGCGCGCCCAGGCGGCCGCCTCCTCGCGGCCGGCGAAGATCCTCATGCCCAGCGTAGCTTCAAGCGCCGGGTCAACGCCCTTGCTCACCAGCGCCAGGCGGACGCCGCGCAGGTCGGTGAGCGCGCGCAGGCGCACGGCCTTGTGATCGCCCAGGCGGTAGCCTCGGTCTCGCACCGTTGCCAAGGCCGAAGCGTGGTCGGGGCATGCCTTCATCAACTCAACGAAGTGGTCGATACCGGTACCGCCCGCGCAGGTAGCCTCCAGCAGCAGCAGGCCGCCGTCGCTGACCGCCGCCTCGGTGTTCTTGATGCCCTTGTCGGCCTGGTAGAGGTCGCGATCGAGCGGCGGCGCCACGCGCGCCACCAGCAGGTCCACGGGCGCGGCCAGCTGTTGCACGAAAGACGACCTCATGAGCGGCAACAACTCGTGCAGACTGGCCAGCGGATGACCGGCCGACACCCCTACCAACTCACCGTCGAGCAACACCTGGTTGAGCGCCAGCAGTCGGGCACCGGAATTCTCGAGCGCAGATATGGCAGCGGCCACCCCTTCGTAAACGGGGTTGCCGTCAAGGCGCAGGCCAGCGGCATCCGGAGACATCGCGCCCTCGTGGTTGGCGGCGAGCGACTTGAGCGACATGACGCCCACGCTGAGGGTCTTATGGGCTCCGGTGAGGCCGGCAAAGTAGTGGGGCTCAACGCTGCCACAGGCGAGATACCAGCCGCCCTCGGCCATCCAGCTGTGCAGCTGGTAGTCGCCCACCGGGCTCAGCCTGGCCGTGTCGGCGGCGTCATGCCAGGCGATTTCTGCAAAGCGATCTGCGTAGGCCCCGAGCACCGCCTGCTCGTGCGCTCGTTTTTCTTCATCGTCGGCGCGGTGGCTTCCGGCAGCCACCAGTAACCTCAACCCGGGAGTCACCCCGGCGGCATCGAGCAGGAGAAACAACGCGCGCAGAAAACCCGCGCTGTCGGTGGGCCGGTGGCTGTCGTTGACCAGCACCGTCATCGGCGTGGCTGCCGACGACGACGCGCGAGCAAACTCTACCACGCCCGCACGCTCCAAGGCCTGGGCCTGCTCGCGCCCGGCTAGCGCCTCGGCTCCGCTGCCGGGTACGAGTCGCTCGAAGGCCACACCCCCGAGTAGATCCGCCCACGCCGTCTCAGCCCCAGCCATCGCTACATCCTAGCAGAAGAAAGCGGGGTTGCTTCCGTCCATACGAGCCAGGGTCCTGGCACTTCAAGGCCCAAAGGTGCCTGTCCCCCTTCTTGTGGTAGGATCTGCGGATGGCGAGATTGTTGTGTATAGCGGTGCTGCTGGTGGCCGCCTGCGCTCCGGAGCCCTGGCCGGGGCCGCCGGCCCTGCGCTTGAGCCAGCTGGGCCAGGCAGACAGCCCCCCGCTCTACCGCGCGCTCGACAGCAACACCCGGCCCCTGCTGGGTCGTGAAACCGGACCGCTGCCACCCACGGTCACCGTGCACGCTACCCTCGAGCTCGAAGCCCGCGGTCGCTCCCAGCTCGAGTTTGCCTGTGGCGTCCCGACCAACAGCTCGGCGCCGCCAGTCACCTTCAGGGTATCCGCGGCCAGCAGCGGTAAAACCAGAACGCTGTTTGAAACCACCCTCTCTCCCGCCACCGACAGCGAGCGCTGGCACGAGTTCAGCGTCGAGCTGGATCTCGACCATCCCACTACCCTGCAGTTTGTCACCGTGCCGGGGCAATCGGATTCGCCGCCGAGCGCGGCGTGGTTCAGCGACCCGATACTGCAAGCGCTCAACCCCTCGCGAGCAACAGAACGCAAGCGCCTTCCCAACATCGTGCTGGTTTCGCTCGACACGCTGAGAGCCGACCACCTGTCGGTCTACGGCTACACACGCGATACCTCGCCCAACATGAAAGCCATGTTCGACGAGCAGGGCCTGGTGGTCGAAAACTGCTTCGCCCCCGAGGTCACTACCCTCGATTCCCACGCCACCATGATGTCGGGCCTGTACCCGGACAGCGCCGTGCAGCCCGGCCTGCTGGGCATACACCGCGGCGTGACTATGCTGGCCGAGCTGCTGGCCGACGAGGGCTACCGCACGGCAGCCTTTACCGAAAACGCCTTCGTGACGGCCAGGCTGGGATTTCGCCGCGGCTTCGAGGTCTATTCCGAGAACAGCGGAATAGAAGCAAAGGGAATTGGGCGCCACGTCGCCAACGCGGTGGGCTTCGTGCGCAAGACCTTCGACCGCGGCATAGCCTGGGTCGAAGAACACGCCGACCGGCCGATGTTTGTTTTCCTGCACACCTACCAGGTGCACTCCCCATACACGCCCGCACCCCGGTGGGCGGCACTGTTCCCGTCGCCCGAGGGCGCGTCGCAGGCACGACGCGACATGGACGCCTACGACGCCGAGATTGCCTACACCGACAACGAGGTTGCGCGCCTGCTCAAGGCCATCGACCGAGCACTGCCCGCCGACGACACTATTCTTATTGTCCTGTCCGACCATGGTGAGGAGTTCGGCGAGCACGGTCGCCGCTACCACGGTGGCACCCTGGCCAACGAGACACTGCGCGTGCCGCTGATGCTGCGCGCCCCGGGGCGCCTTCCGGCTGGCCAGAGAAGAACCGGCCCCGTGGGTCTCGTAGACCTCGTGCCCACACTGCTCGAGCTGCTCGACATCGAGGAGCCCTACCCGCTGCAGGGTCGCTCGGTTCTCGCCCACCTTCGCCACGACCAGGCGCTTCCGGTAACACCCCTTTACTCGGTGTCAGATTCGCCATTCACCATGAACTACAAGGGCGTCGACAAGAGTTGGCAACCGCCGGCCCGGGCCGTGACCCTGTGGCCCGACCGCCTGCTGAGCGAAAAAACGGACGAAGGCCGGCGCTACTGGTTATTCGACCTGTCGACCGACCCCGGCCAGACCAAGGACCTGTACGAGTTCGCCGACCAGGGGCCACAGCTCAAGCGCCTGCTCGAGCAGTGGCCAGCCGTGGCAGCCGCTCGCAAGAAAGAGCTCTCTCTGTCGCTGCAGTCGCGCGCGACTGCGCATCGCCCGCCAGAATCAAACGCAAACGGATTGGGCGAAGACAAGATACGTAAGCTCAAGGCCCTGGGCTACCTGGAACCTGGAGAGTAACGCGCTGGGAAACCAGCGCCAACTTTCGCACCACCCTTCCCACGCTGTCTGCCCCTCTGCCACTGACACATCCCGGCAGAAGAAAGATAGTTGCCTTTTACGTTCAAGGTGCGTGGTTTCACCGACGTGCTAGGCTCGACCGATGGCAAGATGGTTATGTATCCTGGCGGTACTGCTGAGCGCCTGCACCCAGGACCCATGGGACGGCCAGCCGGCCATACGGCTGGGCGGGATCGCGAGGCAGGCCGCTGTCAACCGGCAGGAAAGCAGCTCCCGGCACCGAAGCGACCACGAAACGCTCTACCGGTCACTTGACCGCAGCTACCGTCCCCTGCTGGGCTACAAGGCCGGCCCGCTCCCGCCCGTCGTCACCGTGCACGCCACCTTCGAGCTGAAAGCCTGGGGAAAGTCCGTATTAGAGTTCGCCTACGGCATGCCCACGAACGACATCGCCCCTGCCGTAACCTTTCGGGTTTCAGCCTCCAGCGACAACCGTGTGAAAACCTTGCTCGAAACCTCGCTGGACCCGGCAGTAGACGGCGGGCGCTGGCACGAGTTCTCCGTAGAGCTGGACCTGGACCAGGCCACGACGCTGCAGTTCGTCAGCATTCCGGATAAGTCGCGCACCGCACCCGCGGAAGCCTGGTTCAGTGACCCCGTGTTGCAGCCTCTCAACCCCGAGCGCACCGAGATGGGTGGCCGCCTTCCCAACGTGATTCTGATATCGCTGGATACGCTGCGGGCCGACCACCTGTCGGCTTACGGCTACCAGCGCAACACGTCGCCGAACATGAAGGCCCTGTTCGACAGCGAGGGCCTGGTTGTTGAAAACTGCTTCGCGCCTGAGGTCACCACGCTCGACTCGCACGCCTCTATGATGTCGGGGCTGTACCCGGCCACAGCGGTGGGGCCCGGAATCGAAGGCATTCACAATGGCGTGGTAATGCTGGCCGAACTCATGGCGGCGGCGGGATACCGCACGGCAGCCTTCACCGAGAACGCTTTTGTCGCGGGAGAACTAGGTTTCCGGCGGGGCTTCGAGGCCTACAACGAAAACCCAGCTATCGAAGCAAAGGGGTTCGCCCGAATAGCCGCCAACTCGACGGGATTCGCGCGCGAGACTTTCGACCGCGGGCTGACTTGGATAGAAGACCACGCCGATCAACCCCTGTTCGTGTTCCTCCACACCTACCAGGTGCACGCGCCCTACACTCCGCCGCCAGAGTGGGCAGCCTTGTTTCCATCGCCCGACGGGGCCTCGCAGGCGAGACTGGACATGGATGCCTACGACGCCGAGATAGCGTACACCGATAGCGAGGTGGGCAGGCTGGTTAAAAGCCTCGACCGACTGCTGCCCGCAAGCGATACGATACTGATCGTGCTGTCGGACCACGGCGAAGAGTTCGGTGAGCACGGTCGGCGAGGTCACGGTGGAACCCTGGCCAATGAAGTGCTCAGGGTCCCTCTTATGCTGCGCGCACCCGGCCGCCTGCCTGCCGGTCAGAGAAGAACCGGCCCGGTGGGCCTCGTAGACCTCGTGCCCACACTGCTCGAGCTGCTGGAGCTCGAGCAGCCCTATCCCTTGCAGGGTCGCTCGGTGCTTGGGCACCTGGTAAACGGCTCGCCCCTGCCGGTCGTACCGCTCTTTGCCGAGGCTGGCACTCCCTTCTGCATGAACTATCAGGGTGTGGACAAGAGCTGGAGTCCGACCTCCTGGGCGATCACCTTGTGGCCCGATCGACTCGTCAGTGAGCGGGCAGGCGTCGACCTTCCCGAAAACACGCGTCGCTACTCCATGTTCGACCTGGTAGCCGATCCGCACGAAGCGACCGACGTTTACGGTTTCTCCGACCACGGACCGCTGTTGAAACGCATGCTCGACGCATGGCCTGCACAAGCGGCCGAACGGGGGGAAAGTCTTGCCCGGCCCGTCGACTTCGTGTCAACTCCAGAGTTGGCCGCAGAAAAAATACGCAAGCTCAGGGCGCTGGGCTACCTGGAGCCTGGAGAGTAACGCGACGGGAAACCCGCGACAGCGAAACTAGCGCCCCAGCTCGGCAGCAACCGCCGCCAGGCCCTCGTCGACACCCAGCAGCCGAACCGACAGCAGCTCCTGCGTGCGCCTGTTGTCCAGCCCGCAACGCAGCGGCCGGGGAGCGGGCTGCGCGAGCTCGGGCGTATCTACCGCCTGGATAAAACCGGCGTCCAGGCCCAGCGCAGCCGCCGCGCGACGGGCGAACTCATCGCGCGGCAGGCAGTCAGACCCCACCGGGTGGGCAACGCCTCGGTAATCCGACAGCGCCAACTCGCGCACGGCGGCCGCGAGGTTATCGGCGCAGGTAGGAGTGCCCCACTGGTCGCGCGGCGCTTTCATGGTCTCGCCCGACGACTCACGTGCGAGCAACTGCATGATGAAATTTACCCCGCGCGGGTCGTGACCATAAACGCCACAGATGCGCACGATGACGTGATCGTCAACGAGCTCGCTCACGGCTTGCTCGGCCGCCAGCTTGTGCCGCCCGTACTCGTTGATGGGCGCCGGCTCGGCGTCGATCTCGTAGGGCCCCGCGCTGCCGTCAAAAACGTAGTCCGACGAAAAATAGACCACGCGTGCGCCCACGCGCGCAGCCGCGCGCGCCACGGTGCGCGTGCCCTCCACGTTTATGGCCAGCGACAGCTCGGGCTCGAGCTCACAGCGATCAACGGCGGGCATGGCAGCCGGGTGCAGAACAAGATCGGGTTGTAAGTCGTCCACCAGCGCGTCAATGGCCGCAGTGTCGGCCAGATCCAGCGGCAACAGCCCCTCGGCCGCCCGCGAGTTGCGGGTCCCTGTCACCTCGTGGTCGGCAAACACGCGCAGCAGGCGCGAGCCCACCAGGCCGGAAGCCCCGGTGACCAGGATTTTCATCGTCGCACGCCCACCGCCCCCTGCCAGTGCCACATGGTGGCCGGGTTTTCCAGCACCCACCCCTGCGCCACCCCCCCACCCGGCGCGTGCTAAGATGGCGCGTGTTCGGCTTTATGCGCATGTCGCTCGCGTTGGCCGTTATGTTCAGCCACCTCGTGCCCTTTATGGCCGGCCAGCTGAACTGGCTGGGCCACTACGCCGTCTGGTCGTTTTTCTGTCTGAGCGGCTACCTGATGACGCTGGTACTCAACCAGCGCTACGGCTTTGGCAGCGACGGCCTGCTGCGCTACGCGGCCAATCGCGCGCTGCGCATCTACCCACCCTACCTGGTGGCGCTGGCGGCCATGGCAACCCTGCTGGCACTAAGACCCGACTGGACTGCCATGCTCACGCATGCCGGACTACCGTACGTGGCCGGTGACTGGATACGCAACGTGGCGCTGCTCGACCTCAACTCGCGCATGCTGCCGGCGCCCATACTGCCAGCCGCGTGGTCCCTGAGCATAGAACTCTATTTCTACGTGCTCATGGCGCTGCTGCTGTCGCGCTCTCGAGTCACCGTGTTGCTGTGGCTCGTGGCGGCCGTCACCTGGGCCGCCTGGGCAAACGCAACGGGAGTCGCTGCCCAGATACGCGTCACGTCACCGGCGGCCTGCGCGTTGCCCTTCGCGCTGGGCGCGACGGTGTACTTCGTGGGGCAGCTGTTCTCGCCGTCTTCGTCAGAACCGCAGGGCGCACATAGCCAGCTGCCCAGCTGGCTGCTGCCGCTAGCGGTGGTGGTGGCCCTGGTCAACGCGGGCACGGCGTGGACCTGGCCCGATCTCTATTCGACTCCCCTGCTGCTTCACGCCGCCGCGAGCTCGGCCGTGATCCTGGCGCTGGCCGGGGTCGCGCATCCCGGAGCTACCAGCATCCCGGCCAGGCTGGACAGACAGCTTGGAGACTTGTCCTACCCGCTGTTCCTGCTGCACATGCCGGTGAGCATCGTGGTGGCCGCCGCACTGGCCACGTTGACCGAGAGTGGCCTCGGCTTCGGCGAGCGCCCCGCGCTGTTTGTGCTGGCGGTGCCGGTGGTACTCGTGGTGTCGTTGCTGTTGCGGTGGGTGGTCGAGCTGCCAGTGGAAAAGTTGCGCCGACGGGTTGCCCGCGGCGGTTAGCGCGCAGCCGTCTACCAGCTGTAGCCCAGCTGCCGAAGTCGCTCGCGCTGGGCTGGATCTATTGCCTCGGTAGTTCTGCGCTGAGCAGGGTGTCCACCGACGGTTCAGGGCATCGCATTCTTACGCATGCGATTCTTGATCAGCCCTTCTTTGAAGTTCTCGAGCGCGGCTTTCGCCCGCGCAGCCTCTTCACGTTCGGCAATGAGTAACGGCGTCGTCGCACGAAAGTAGTTTTTTACGGCCTGGACTTTCTCAGCGCTACGCTGGTCCGGCCGTTTCGAAATCAGATAGGCCATGCCGCCGCCCAACGACGTTGCGGCTGCTCCTTCGCGTTCGATCGTTGCACGCTGCTCGCGCTCCCATTTCGCTTGCGCTTCGAGAAGAGCCGGCGTGTCCTTTTTGACCAGGCGGTTAGCGCGCAACGATTTCCATACCAGCTTTTGTCCTTCCTCATAACCTCGAAGGACGAGCAGGTTGGTAAAGTTCTTCTCATTCCTCCCTTCGAACCTTTGCAAAAGTCCCTTGGTATAGACCTCGCGTAGCGGTCGAATTCCGCCACCACCCATCCCCAGATCGTAGAACAAGAAATCATGGGATCGCAGCAGATCGAGAAATCCACTCGCATCGGTGCCGAGTCCGCTCAATCCATGTGGCCAATACTCGACCGCCATCACGATGTCGTCGTTTGCCGCTATGACTTCCTGCATGCCCTCGAGGATGACGCCTTCAGCACCCTGTGTGTCTATCTTCACGAAATTCACGGCACCGTCGTAGTCCACGAAGTAATCGTCCAGTTTTACCGCTTCGACATCGATCGCTCGGCGTTCTTCATTACCTTCGTAGATTTGATGATCGCCTTTGTTTTTCTCGGACAGGAAGAGCTGGATGCTTCCCTTCTCGTTCGATACGGCTTTCTGTTCGAGAGTGACGTTCGTGATGCCGTTCAGGGCGACGTTGCGTTCAAGAATCGAGAACGCGATCGGATCCGGTTCGAAAGCGTAGACATGGCCCGTATCGCCAACGAGTCGGGACGCGACCAGGGTGTAGTATCCGACGTTCGCCCCGATATCGACGAAGACGTCCCCCGGCCTGACAAAACGAGACACCCAGTGGGTCTCGTTGGGTTCCCATACCTTCCCCGCGAGTATTCGGTAGGTAATCACCGAATCGTTCGGGTGTAGAAACATCTTCAGCCCCGGGATGTTCGGAACTTCCAGGTCGACTGCTTTTCCGTGGCGTGCGAACTCCAGTCGGGTGCTATGCTCGAGTTCAAGCAGCGTCTGGTTGCCCGCCAGCCATGCACTCCGTGTGATGAACGCCGCTCCGGCGAGAAGCAAGAGAAGCGCAAGAATCCCACCGGATATCCGGCGGCGTATGGTCGTCGAGCTCACGTTCCGCTTCTCTTCGGGTGCCCTGAAGCAGGCTCGCCCCACTGAACTGCGTTCGAACCGGAAACGCAACGCAGTTTTACATCTATATCGAGTAACAGCGAAACCGACGCTGCTTGGCCGTCACCTACGGCAGGGCCCGCAAGGCAGGGCCCCGGGACCCGTTATTCAATCAGGAGGGCCGGGTTGTCAGCAGGCGTATAGTACCAGTTGATGTGGTCATGCTTGAGGTAGCGATCAATACGCTTGTAGCCACGCTCTTCGAACCAGGCGTTTATCCTGGGGCGGTCGGGCCTATAGGCCTCTATGCAGACCAGTTCGGGCTGGTACTTCTGGATATCGAACGCCGCCAACGCTGTCATCTGGAAGCCCTCTATGTCCATTGACATGAAGTCAATTTTCTCAATCCCGTTGTCTTCGAGCAGCTTGTCGATCGTTATGGTACGAACCTTGATCTCCGTGTAATTGTAGGGTTTGTCACGACCGCCGGGCTTTTCGACCATCTCTTTTTTTGCCGACGACACTTCCCACCAGGCCGCTCGATAGAAAGTATCCTCCGTGTCGGAGTGATCGGAGATCAGCAGGTTTAAAAACCTAGTGCCGGGTCGATGGCTGGCCCAGTGCTTCGCGTACTCAGCCACTGCGTCGACGCCAATCCCCGTCCACCCCAGGTGCTTGTCAAGATAAAACGTCGTGCTGTTGCGCTGCGGAAAGGCGCAGCCCACGTCCAGGAAGATACCGTCGCGACGGTCCTGAAAGAAGTCACGAATGCAGAGTTCCTCGTCAAACTGCGAGTAAAGCTTCTTCGCAGTATTGACGATGTCCCGCCTTGCGGGCTTGGTGGCTTCCGCTGCAACCGACTCGGCTGCCGACTCTTCAACTGCCACGGGTTCTCCAACCGCGGAGGGAGCGGGCACTTCCTCTTTGCAGCCTGAACCAGCAACAACGATCATCAATGACACCGCTAATGATGTAACGGAAAAAACCTTCCCCATCTGCAATCTCCTGTAGCCCGATATTTGTAACACTTCCACGCGACCGCCGACAGAAGTGACGATGTCGTTCATCGACGACTACCGCGGCCAATATGGGGTCGAGCCGATCTGCCGGCAGTTGCCGATTGCCCCATCGATACACAACGAGCGCAAGGCGCGAGGGATTGATCCTTCGCGACTGCCTGTGCGTGCGCATCGAGATACAAAGCTGCGCGAGGAGATCCGCCGCGCCTGGAAAGCAACCTTCCGGGTGTACGGCGTGCGCAAGGTATGGCAACAGCTCAGCCGCGAAGAGATCGGAGTGGCACGCTGTACACGGTGGAGGGATTGATGCGCGAGATGGGCCTGGAATGGGCCGATGCGTCGCAGGCACGGCCGGCCGACCTGGTGAAGCGCGACTTCACGGCGACCCGCTCCAATCAGTTGGGGGTCACCGACCTGACTTGCGTGGCCGCATGGCGGGGGTATGCCTTACACGGCCATTGGCAAAGTAATCTTGCGGGGGGAGCAGCCTTGGCCGCGCGGGCGCGTAACCAGTCACCCTCTATCACCGTTCGATCCACTTCTTTTCTATCTCAAAGGCATCGACCTTCAATGTTTTCTTCTCTTCTGGGTAGCTTTTCTCGTCTCCCAGTACGCGTACGAGTGGGCGCGCCATCTTGACCGGCGAATTGTCTTCTATGCCGAAGAGATCGTAATACTGCTTGTCTACGAAGAAGATGTTGGGCCCAGTACGCATGACATGAATCAATTCATAGTCCTTTGTCTTTGCCAGGTTGTACATCGATTGTAAGCTAGCTCCGACGTAGTTAGTCAGATCCCAATAGTTGAATGGGTGGAAATCTATCACTGCCAGCTCGGGCGGAGGGAAGGAGGCGTTGGACTCGATCATGACCACCTTCGGTCGGAACGACTGGATCGCCCGCCAGACGTAGTAGTCATTACTGTCGATGTCGATGACGAGAAAATCTAAGTCCTTCGGAACCCCGGCTTCCTCGAAGAGAATTTCGATATTGCCCGGGAAAATCCACGCTTCCAACGTCGTGACCTTCGGGTTGTCCTCATATTCTTTCGCTAGTAATTTCGCGCGGTAGGGGTGCCCCTCGATCTGGAAACTTGCCCAGCCGTCTAAGATCAGTTTGCGGGTGTTGCTGATCGTCACACCGTCGTACGCGCCGAACTCGACCGCGTACTTGTTAGTGGGTTTGATGATCTCGAAGATCTGTTCGATCACTCCGTCTTCCCCGTGTTGCGAAAAAACCTTGCTTTCGTAGTCGTCAAGATTGATTCGCTCGATGGTCGGAGCCGTGCAGGCCAGCGTAAGGGCCAACATCGGGAGAATGGCCAGGTGAATCTTTTGTGTGGAGATCTTTTTCATCTTAGAGGACTCTCTTAAGGTATCCAGCTGGGTTGTGAGTCATCACCAGGCGTTCGCGCGACACATCGATCACAATGCTCTCGTTGTCTTTCATAAACGTTGTTCCGGCAGGGAGCACTCGTAGTGCATTTACAATCTCCTGTAAGACAGACCCTGCAACCTTCCCACGGGCCCAGCCACGACTCAAGCAGCTCTTCGTTTCGCAAAAAAGTAAAGCGGCAGTCCTACCAGCGCGGTAAGCAGCCCCAGCCCCGCCTGCATCGGTTCCCTCACCGCCATGAAACCAGCAATAAGCAGGGTGGACGCTATGAATATACCCGGCACCCAGGGGAAACCCGGTATGGGAACCCTCTCGGCACCCTCGCGCAGGCGGATCTTCAACAATGCCCCCACCGTAGCGGCGGCCGACAAGCCCAGGGTGAAGCCTATGTAGCCCAGCAACTGGGCCAGGCCGGTGGACCATAGAACGACCAACGCGAGGCCGGTCTGAAGCGCGACCGCGGCGCCCGGCGACTTGGCCCCTGCCTTGAAGAACGCCGGAAACAAGCCGTCGTCTGCCATCTTCGCGTAGACCCTGGGACCAGCCATGATCATCGAAGAAATCGAAGTAAAGAGGGCAAGTACGACGATGGCCGACACCGCGCGTTTGAGAGGCGCGCCGCCGAGCGCTTCGGCAGCGACCGCGCCGATCTCGGCCCTGCCGGCCAACATCTCGATGGGTGCCGAGTAAACAAAAATGGCGTTGAGCCCGAGGTAAACCACCGTAACCGTGGCGGTGGCGAGGATAAGCGAACGCTGAATCGTCTTCTCCGGGTCTGATACTTCCTCGGCAATGTAAACTGCTGCGTTCCATCCCGAGTACGCGAAAGATATCCACACAAGGGTAACAGCGAAAGCTCCAAGCTCAAAGGCGGGAACCGGCGCCAGCGCTGGCGGTAGATCGGGAAGCGCGAACGCTCCGTATACCAGGAAGCCGCCGATCACTATCATCTTCAGACCAACCGCGATGTTCTGCAGCAGGACTCCATCTCGCACGCGTAAGCCGTGCATCAGGCCCGCTGCCAGTATGGCGATGGTGCCTATCCATTCGGGGCGCACGGTGACACCGAAGGAGTAGGCCACGTAGGCCTGCAGGCCCAGCGCCGCTGCTGCAATGGGGGCGGTAAAACCGGCGAGCAGGGACACCCAGCCGGCCATGAAACCCGCGGCGGGGTGCACGGCTCTCGATAGAAAGAGATACTCGCCACCCGACTCGGGCATGCGGCGCACGAGCGCACCGTAGGAAAGCGCGCCGAACATGGCCAGCACTCCGCCCACTACCCAGGCCACCAGCACGATGTTGGGATCACCGAGATCGGCCAACGCGAAACCCGAAGTAGTGAACACGCCGGCCCCTATCATGTTGCCCATGACCACGGCCGCGGCACTGGTCATGCCAAGTCTTTTAACTGGGGAATGAGACATCTCTGTTCGGCTGAAAGGGTTCCAAGAAAGCCGGCAAGCGGGCCAGATCAACCAGAACCCACACCGGCACCCACAGTGTAGCACTTCGCCGGTCGCCAAGTGTAAATTATTAAGGGAGTGGCAGACAATACGCCGCCCCTGTCTATGCAGGTCGCCAGCACCAACGGATACCCGGCGGCACAGTGCGGTCAAAAATGATCAGGTCGCGTGCTCCCGAGAACTAATACTGCTTCAACACTCAGGCTACAGGTGACGAGCGCGGCAAGGCTTGACATCGGGCACAGCCGTTCAAAACGCGCCGGTCAGGACGAAGGCTATAGTGATCACCCTCGCGGGGAACAGAGCCTCGTGGGATGCCTCGGCTGCCCCACATGGGATCCACCTCTTAATGTTCCATGCCAGGGTATGATCAGCCGTGCCCGTTCCAGCGGACGCATTCAGCGGGCTGGCCGGAAAAACAGGTTAACAGGATCGTAGGCCTCGTACTGGTTAATTACTTCGTAATCATTGATTTCGAAGTAACCCAGTACCTCTTCCCTGACATCAATCCCGGCAGAAACACATACAAGCCCAGGCTTGTACTTGCCGATGCTGAATCCGTCGAGAACCTTTCTCTCCACGCCCTCAACGTCAACAGAGAGAAAATCTATCTCGGATACATTGTTGCCCGCCAGCAGGTCATCCAGTGTTATCGTCTCAACCTCGATCTCAGTCAGTTCATCAATTGCCTCCGCGAATCGTGGGAACAACTTCACGTGTTCTTTAGAATGGGAAGAGACCGGCCCCGCAAGAAAGAAAGGCTGTTTCAGGTTGGACTGGTCTGACACGAAGAAGCTGAAAAACTTGGTATTGGGGCGGTTCTTTTCATAGCCCGCTCTGTACTGCTCCTGTGCATCCACAGCGATTCCCGACCAGCCAAGATGTTCTTCCAAGTAGTAAGTGGTGCTCGCGGCCTTCCATTGGTAGGAGCCGATGTCGACGAAAAAACCGTCAGCAGCGTCTTGGAAGAAATGTCGTACAATAACCTCTTCGTTATTTTGGGAATACAGAGATTCCTGTTCCAAGATAGTATCGTCGACGGGGATATCCCTGTTGCAAGCCGCGGCAGCGGCAAAAAACACGAGTAGTAGTGAAACCGTTACCCATCTAGCCATCGCCGATTCCCCGAATCGAACCGCGTGTTGGTCGTAGCGCATAGCTGTCAATTTCCTCCTCAAGCCTCAGACACCCAGCCCGTACAATACAGGTCAGGGGAATGTAATCAATAGCCCGCCAATACGCCCAATAGGTTGCACCGGGTTTCCGACAGGATGTTAAGCTAGCTATCGTCTTTTGGATCAAGATTCGGCGAACCAGGAGCTGGTGCGCCTCGTCGACGAGCAATTCTTCGAGCGCCCCTGGTGTGGACCTCGCCAGGCGGCTCGCTTACTTCAGCGCCCGAACCGTAAGAACTCCAAGTCAATAGCGTTAGATAGTAGCTTGCGTCATACTATTCTCGCCGAGCGTGCTTGGCGAAACTCGAAGGAAAATATTTCCATCGCCGTCCTGGCTTCGGAAAATTGGCTCAAGGCATTGGGCATCAGTTAGGAGGAAAAATAACTCTTGGGCTCTGTAAGACGCGACGCTACAAAAAACGGCAAAACCCCGGCTTCACCCTTTTGTACCGTGCCACTGCTACTGGTAGCGAGCCTTACTATGTCAGCCTGTGGTTCCCCGGACAGCCTGCGCACTTACCGGGTCGGCACGGCTATCGGCAACGAACTCTCCGGTCGTGAGTCGAGGCCCGTGCTGGATGAAAAAGAACTCGCCGTGCTCGCTATCGACGTTGAGGCCGGCTGCCGACTTCGTGTCCCCTTGGCTAACCAGGGCAAAACGGCAACGGCAATCTATAGCGTATTCGGTCTGTACCCGGATGACAAAGAGATCCTGCTCGCCCAGCTGGAGACCGGGACAACCTGGGGTTGGCGCGAACTGGAGTTCACGCTGCCCAGCCCCGCCCCTGAAACGCTCAGCCTGCGCTTGAGCGGCGACGCCGTTTCGCAGGCGCTGTGGGGCCAACCGCTGGCGACATGCTCCGCAGCGACCGACTCCCTGTTCGATACGACCACCCCGGCGACCAACGTCATACTGGTCTCGCTCGACACGCTCAGGGCCGACCGGCTCGGGGTATACGGCAACCGCCGCAACCTGACTCCCAACCTCGACCGCCTGGCCCATGAGGGAGCGCTGTTCGAGCAGGTCTGGTCACCATTTCCCAATACGCTCGCCGCCCACGCGAGCCTGTTTACCGGCCTGACTCCAAGTCAGCACGGCTTGCTGCCCGGCGAGGACGCCCGCATACCGCAAAACACCTCCACCCTGGCTCGGGCTTTCGCGGAACAGGGCTACCGCACAGTAGCGTTCACCGAAAATGCGTTCGTGAGCAGCGCCTATGGTTTTGACGTTGGCTTCGACAGCTATGACAATGGCCCGGAGGTCACCGAAAACGACCTCTTCCCCGGGGCAGGATCGGTCACCTTCGGTAAAGCAGCCAACTGGCTGAAGCAACGTCCGCCCGGGCCCTTCTTTATGTTCGTGCACACCTACGAAGTGCACGCGCCCTACGCTCCCGCCCGCGACGAACGAACCCAGCTGTTATTGCTCCGCCTGTCGCCAAGCTATGAAGGTAGGTTCGAGCAGGCCTACCATCCACTGGTCGAACTTGCGTACAACGCAGGAAAGATCGCTCTGGCTCCCAGTGACTTGACAAGAATCGAAGCTCTTTACGACGCCGAGACCTGGACCGTGGACCGCCAGCTTGGCGACTTCCTGGCTAAGCTGGCCGAGCTGGGCTTGGCCGACTCCACCCTGCTGGTCATAACATCGGACCACGGCGACGAGTTCAGCGAGCACGGCTATATGGGCCACGGTGAGACCCTGTACACCCAGGCCCTGCAGGTACCACTGATCTTCAGGCTGCCCGGACGCGTGCCGGCCGGCCTGCGCGTGTCGGTGCCGGTGGGCCTGGCCGACGCGGGGCCGACCGTAGCCGCGCTGGCCGGCATACCACCACCGTTCTATAACGCGCCGGCCCGCGATCTCACGCCTTTGATAGAAAATCCGCTGGTCGAAACAAGTGCCTCAGCCAACCCGGTCTTCAGCGAACTGAGCAAAAATATGAACTCCTGCAAAGGGCTAGCCCCCGGAGAGAGCGGTATCGCAGCTCTGGAATTTATGAACTGCAATTACGACGGCCTGGCCCTCAGGGACAAACGCTACACCTACATAGAGTCGGCGGCCACCGGTGCGAGGCAGCTCTTTGACCGCAGGGCGGACCCCGGCGAGCTTCGCGATATAGCCGCATCGCAAGCCGATCTCGTGGCGGCTTACCACGAAGCGGTCAACGGCTACCGAAAACGTAACGAAGAGCACGAAACGAAGACCGCCCCCACGAGCATAGACCCGATAACCCACGAAAAGCTCCGCGCCCTCGGATATATGCAGTAGCCGAGAGCCAATAGGGTAGAATCAAAACGACCATGACCAGCCGTCCATACCGCATGGCCATACTGAGCTTCGCGCTCGGCCTCCTGTACTTCGGATCCTTCGTAGACTACGGCATCAACTTTGCCGACGAGGGCGCGTTGGTATCGCAGATGTCGCGCTTTGCCGCCGGCGACCGTCTCTACCAGGATTTCCACATAGGCTACACGCCCGGCGTTTATCTGCTGCACGGCGCCATCATGAAAGCCTCGGGACACTCCCTGCTGGCCGGGCGCTGGGTGTTGGCCACCACGCTGGCCGTCACCATGGCGCTGCTTTACCTGCTGGGCTGGCAGCTCACCCGTCGACGCTGGCTGTCGCTGGCCGCGCCCCTGCTCTACCTCGCCTCCGTACCCATCCACCCGGGCCAGTTTGCCTCCTCCAACATCCCCTACCCGGTGTGGTACAACGTGCCGCTGTGGCTGGGGGGTATGCTCGCCCTGCTCAAGTTCGGCGAGGGCAAGGGCCTGCGCTGGCTGCTGCTGGCGGGCGTGCTGGCGGGTATCAACTTTGCCTTCAAGCCCAACGTGGGTCTGTTTCAACTGGCGGCCGCGTCGCTGGTGACGCTGGCCGTACTGCCCATGCAGGGCGCACCCGATGCCGTTGGATGGAAGGTCAGGCTCAACCGCCTGCTGTGGTGGGGCTGGTGGCTGGCCATACTGCTGGGGCTGGCGGTGGTGTTCGGCGGCAGGGCCGGGTTGCGCGAGTTCTGGATACTACTCGCACCGGCTGCCGTGGCCTCACTGCTGGTAGCGTGGAGGGCCGCAGTGGTGCCCGTGCCCGAGGGAAAAATACCGTCGCTGGTGATGTGCGCTGCCACCCTCGCGCTGTCTTTCCTGGCCGTCAACGCACCGTGGATGATTTACTACTACCGCATGCTGGGCCCGCAGCGTTTTCTCGAACGGGCCTTGTTCTTCGGGGCTGACTTCGAAAAGTTCTACTTCATCTCGCACCCCCCGGTACTGCTGGGTGCCCTGGCAGGCCTGGGCCTGGTGATACTCGCGCGCGCGTTGCCACGCCGGGTTGCACGCCGGGTCATGCCTACCGACATGTTCCTGCTGCTGGCCGCCGCGCTGGCAAGTGTTGCCGGTGGCCTGTTGCTGGCCGGCCGACCAATGCCCGAGGGTTTCTACAACGCGGTCATGTCGGTAGTGGAGCCGTCGGCCTTTGTAGCCGTCATCCTGGCCCACTGGCTGGGCTTGTGGGTGTGGGCCCGCAGCATAGGCACCGACGACGACTGTCGGGCGCCCTCGCTCAACGCCACCGTGCTTGTCACCGGCGCCGTCTTTCTCTACATGCAGATCTACCCGAGGACCGACTTCATGCACTGGGTTACTTCGGCCCCGGTGTCGCTGCTGCTCGGGGTGGTGCTGCTGGAGGGCCTGGCCAGGCGCTGGGAGCAAGGCCGCGGCAGCCGGCTGCCCGCGGCGACCATAACCACGCTGATTTTTGCGCCGCTGTTCGCGATCGGGGCTATAAGGGCCGGCCACTCGCTGGGCGCTATCGTTGACCTGGACGGCGGCCTGCCCTCGCGACCGCAAGCCGTGCGGCTGGTTTCAGAGCGCGCGCCCATATGGAACAACGTGGGCGCAGCCGCCACCTACGGCGACCTGTCGGCCCTGGTAAAGTTCGTCAGGAACAACACCACCGAAGACGAACGTATCTTTACCTTTCCGTCACTCGACGTGGTCTCGTTCCTGGCCGGTCGCCCGAATACAACCCGCCACGGCTATTTCTTTCCCGGCTGGCCCGGCCGCGAGGTAGAGGCCGAGGTCATCTCCGACCTCGACGCGGCGCCACCGAGATTCGTCGTCGTCTACCACTGGCACCCATTGTTCTTCTCGGAGGCGGCCCTCTACTACTTCCAATTGCAGCACTACATCGAAAGCAACTACCGTCCTTACGCCCGCTTCGGCCGCTACGTTGTGCTTACCCACAAGACCCTGGGGCCGGCGGGAGATGGCCCCGACCTGCCGCGCAGCAGCATAGAAGCCGCCCTGCCCGACCAACTCGACCAGGAACTCAAGGGCCGCCTGACCGACCCCGACGCCGCGGTGCGACTGGAGGCGGTGAAACAGCTTGAGGGTTTTCACCTGGGCAGCGACTACCCGCCGCTGAGCAAGCTGCTCGGTGACCCCGACCGGGCCGTGAGAAACCAGGTGGTGTGGGCCTACAGGTACGCCCGCGACAAAACGGTCGCGCGTAATCTTGTAGCCGCAGTGGCCGGGGGGTTGTTGTCGCCCCGGGAGAACATCCTGGCGCTGCGCAGGATAGGGGGAGGCGTGGCCGCCGACTCTGCGCCGGATCTGCTGAGCCTCGTGGACTCAGCAGACGCAGCCATCGCGCTGCCGGCGCAAAGAGTACTGTCCGCCATGGCTGCGCGCCACGTCAACGAGTCCTTCTGGTTCGGCCGCCTGCAAACCGAAAACGACAGCGAGCTGCAGGATCTCAGCACGCATCAACTCGCTCGCTCCTTGCAGTGGTTGAACCGCCCCGAAACTAAACGCCCGCTGCTCTACTACGCGATCACGCTGGGAGCAGAGGCACTGGAGCACTCGTCGCCAGGCCGGAAGATCGTTTGCAGGCCATCGCTCGCGGCGATCTCCCGCGACGGCAACCTCACCCTGCGCATGCTCGCGCTGCGCACGATGGCGCGCTACGGCTGCGCAAATAAGTCCGACCTCCTGAACACCGCTTATAACCTGATGATCTTCGACGACAGGATGGTCATGCGCGTGGCCGAAGACCTGCTGAAAGAAACTCTCGAAGCCGACCAATTGCTCGCCGACATGATACATCGCGGCGAGGGGCCGAGGCTGGAGAGCTCAATCTGGCTTGCCTCGGTTTACGGTGGACCCCGCTCAGCAGCCGAACTGGTGCCGATGTCGAGTCACGCAGATCCCGCCATTCGACTGGCCGCCGCCTGGGCGCTGGGGCGAACCGGAAACGCCGGCCACGCAGATCACCTGGCGCTTGCCCAACTGGACTCGGACACCGACGTGAGCGAAATGGCGGGGCGGGCCCTGGCCATGCTGCGACGGCGCCTGGACTGATCTCCCGGCCCAAGTGGAAGGTCAGTCACGGACTGTCCGTAGCTGCCGCAAGGCGTTACCCATGACTACCAGGCCCACCGCTCCAACCGTGAGCGCGGCCGCGTAGGCCCAGCGCCGCAAGACGACTTCCTCGAGCGGCCCCCACCAGCCCACCGCCAACAACGAAGTGTGCACGACCATCTGCCCGAGATAAATCCCCCAGCTGTGCTCACCGCACCAAGCCAACAGGTTGCCCCCGCGGGCCATTCGCTTGAAGATCGCCATCCCGCGTAGCAGCAGCACGGTCAGCGGCACGTCCAGCAGGTGCATCAGCGCCGCGGCCGTTAACTTCGAGTCGGCCATGGTGGAGTGAAGCAGTACCCCGACCAGCCACACCGCCGCGGCGGCGCCAGGCCAGCGTGGCCCGTCCTGCCAATTGGCAGAAGCCAGGTACACCCCGCAGGCCACCGGCCACAAGTGCTGCAGACCGAATATGTGCATGTAGTAAAAGCCACCCTCGGGGGCAGAGTGCAGCAGCAAGGCCTGCATGAAGCCCAGTACGTGCAGCACCAGCAGGTGGCTGGCCACGGTTACCAGGCCGGCCAACGCAGCCCCGACGACAGGCCCCAGGCGCAGGAGCAGCCAGTACAGCAGTGGGAACACAACGATGAATTGGATGACCAGCGTGACGAACCACGAGGTCCCCACCCAGGGCGCGTAGCCCAGAAAAGTCACGACCAGGAAACGCGGCGCCGGAGGCGGGGTAGTCGATGTCGCGTATGCAAAAGAGAACAGCCACCACAGGGCCAACGCCGACCACCAGGGCAGGGCCAGTCGGTGGAAGCGCGAAACGTACCACTGGCGCAGATTGGCCACGAAGGGCTCGCCGCTACGGTGCCGCCACCAGGTGGCCGCGTTCATGCCGAACAGCACCAGGAAGACCGGCACCGCCCTGTTGACCAGGTACTCGTGCACGACGGTGCCCCTGAGCGGTGCCGCGTGAATGAGTATGACACCGAGTATGGCCAGGCCCTTGAGCCAGTCGATTTCGGGCGTCCGCAAGTTCGTCCGATCCGCCACTGCGCGGCCAGTTGTCAGTTCGTCTTCCACGTCAATAGCCCCTTTCGCACCCGGTCGATCCAGCAGCCGCAACAGCCACAGCATGAACCCAAGCGCAAGGACACGTATAGTATAGCAAGGTAGGCGCTGCAGCCGTATCACACTGAAGCCGTGCAAGTAGAAACCAATACCCCGAGCCTTCCCCGGACCGCGCCGTTGTTGCTGACACTCGCCTGGCTCGCGGCCGTGGTGCTGGTGGGCCCAGCCGGCGATTTCGCCCTGGGCGACGACTGGGCCTACGCCTGGGCGGCAAAAAGCCTCTGTGAGAACGGCCGACTCGACCTGCTGCCCTGGGCCGCCCCCAGCCTGCTCGCACACGCCGCCTGGGGTGCGCTCGTGTGCCTCGCGGGCGGTTTCTCTTTTGAACTGTTGCGCCTCGGTACCCTGCTGTTCGCCGCTTCGGGACTGCTGGCGTTCCACCTGCTGCTGGCGCGCTGCTCTTCTTCGAGCAGATCAGGCTCGCGCGCCCCCGCTGCGCGCAACTCGGCCCTGCTGGCCACCGCCACGCTGGCCTTCTCGCCGTTGTACTTCGGACTGTCTTTCACCTTCATGACCGAAATCCCCTGCCTGGCGCTGTGCCTCTGGGCAGCGCTGCTTTACCTGCGCGGGCTGCAGGACGACAAACCCGGCTCCCTGCTCGCCGCTGCGGCCGTCATGGTCGTGGCCGTACTCATGCGACAGAACGTGCTGCTGCTTGCGGTAGCTGCCACGGCCACCGCCTGGCGCTTTCCTCCGGGTCGCCTGACGCGCGTGGCCGCTGCCGCGCGCTGCCTGCTGCTGCCGCTGGCAAGCGTCGTGGCCTACTACGCCTGGCTGCTCAACTGGCAAGGCGCACCAGCCGGCGCTGCGATAAGACTCAGCGACATAGCCTCGGCCTCACCGCTGCGGGTTGCCGACGTCGCGCTGCGGGCCTGGCTCACGCTCGGCCTGCTGGCTGCGCCGATGGTGATCCGGAACAGCTTGAGCCGAGACCGACTGCTGCGCATAGGCCTGCCTGCCGGCTTGCTGCTGACAGTGGCCGCCTGCCTGTTCGCGTCCAGGACCGGCGCGGGATTTGCGCTGCCCAACCTGCTTCACGCCGGCGGCACGGGTGCGCTTACCCTCAGGGACACGCTGTTCCTCGGCATGGCTTCGCCTTTTGATGGCAGTACTGCCGCCAGGACCGCGATCAGCGCCGCGTCGGTGCTGCTGGCGACGCTGCTGTTCGTCCGCCTGCTGCCCACCCGTTTAAGCCTGCGTGAAGCGCTTGATACTCCAGCCCGCTGCCTCCTGTCACTGGCGGCCGCCTTGCTGCTGGGCGGCAGCCTGCTGCAGGCCGACTTCTACTTTGACCGCTACCTTCTGCCCGCCCTGCCTTTCGTGCTGGCGCTGCTCGCAATGGCCGACAACGACAGCCAAAGGCGGACGCCGGCCACCGGCCTGTCGCTCGCGCTACTGGCCGCGATGACCTTCTACTCGGTGGCCGGCAGCCACGACTACATGCAGTGGAACCGCGCGCGCCATCAGCTCCTCGGGGAGCTGGAGACCCGGGGCGTAGCAGCGACCGAAATAGACGGCGGCGTTGAGTACAACGGCTGGCGGCTGGCTCCACTCGAGCGCAGCTGGCCCACAATAGAAGAGGCCACCCCGGGCAGGTCGCCGGAAAAGAAAAGCTGGTGGTGGGTAGAAGACGACCGCTGGGTGGTGAGCTTCACGGCGCTCGAAGGCTACCGGGTAGCTGACCGACGCCAGTGGCAGCGCTGGCTGCCGCCTTCTGCCGGAGAAGTGCTGCTGCTTGAGCGCGAGCGCTGAGCTGAGCGAAACCCGGCGTCAGTCCACCGGCCGCCTGGCCAGCACCTGTATGCGCGCGCTGCGACCGACCAGGGTGCCAAGGTTGAGTATCACCTCCAGCGGCACGCGCATCCACCATGGCAGGCGGTAGCGACCCAGGTACACGTTGCCGCCGCGCACGCTGACTACCTCGAAGCCGGCGTCCTCGAGGGCACGCTTGAGCAAGCGCGGGTGGAAATAAAAAATATGTGGCGACACGTACAGCCGCTCGAGAAACCAGCGCCTCGCGGGTAAGCCCAGCCATATCCAGCGATCAACCAGGGTGGCCAACAGCGAACGCTGGTTGGGCACGGCCACGTAAAGCAGCCCGCCGGGCTTGAGCAACTCCAGCGCGCGGGCGAGAAACGCCCCCGGGTCCAGCGAGTGCTCGAGGACATCGAGCATGGTCATGCAGTCGAAACTCCCAGGCTGGTAGGGCGCACTGCAAAAGTCACCCACGTCTACCTCCACGCCGAATTCGGCGAGCGCCTTCTCGCGGCTGAGTTCGCAAAGATCGAGCCCCTTGATCTGCCAGCCCTTTTGCCGTGCCAGGTGCATGAACAGGCCAGTTCCCGCCCCAACGTCGAGCAGTCGACCCTGACCGCGCCCCTGCTCCAGCAGACGGAGCACGCGGCGAAACCCGCGCACGATTTCATCTTCAACAAAATCAGCGTTGCAGCTCTCAAAGAACTCGGCCGCCTCGGGCAGTACTTCGCCCACGTAAGCCTGTCGCTCGGTCTCTTCTTTCTCTCTTTCGTCGGGCAGCGGATGGGCAAACAACAAGCCACAGCCCCGGCAGGAAAGTAGGCGTCGATAGCCCTGCTCGTGGTAAAGCACGGTGTCCTGGCAGCCGCAGAGTTTGCAGACGGCCCCGTAATCAGACGAAGAGCTGGTCGAAAATTCGGTCACGATTTCTGGCCCCAACGCAGGCTGCTACGTATGAAGGCGATATCCTCAGCCGTCAACACCCTGAGGACAAGCAGCGCCAGCAGGCACGCCACGACCGACCATGCCACCGCCGCCAGGCTGCCGTATCCCGCCAGCAGGCCGGCCGCGACACCGCAGGCCACCGCCAGCGTAGGCCGCAAGGCCGCCGCGAGGCACAGGCGGGTATAAGCGCGCGTGGGGGGCAGCAGCGCAAGACTGACCTGCGACATGGCGCTGCTGACTATCATTGCAACGGCGGCACCCATGTATCCGGCCCGCGTGATGAAAAAGTACGACAGCACGACGTTGAGCAACGCGAAGACCATCGTGTTGCGATATAGCGTTTTCTCGGCGTGCACCGACACAAGCAGGTAGGTAACCACGGTACCCGTGGCGCTGAGCAGGGCCATCACCGCCAGCAACGACAGCGCCGGGCCGGCCTCGGCATAACCCGCGCCGAACAACAGGCCCATGATAAGATCACCGGCCACCATGCACACGGCCACCGGCACGGCGATGGCCAGCAGCAGGTAGCGCGTGGATTTTTCCACAGTCTCTTCCAGCCGCGTGTCCGCTGGCTGCCCTGCCCCACCGTCGCTCTTTATATGAAGCGAGGCCATCAGCGGATACACGGTGATCATCAGGGCCTCGGGCAACAGGCTGAAGGCCTCGGCCACGCGTGACGCCGCGCCCAGCATTCCGGTTTCCACCGGCCCGCGCATCGACAGCAGCAAAACCTGTCCCGCCTTGAGACCGAGCATGATGGCAAAGCCATTAAAAAACAGTGGTACCGCACCGCGAAGCAGAAGGCCCCACTGCCCACGGTCGAAAACAAAACGTGGCTTGAGCTCGCGTGACACGGCCAGCGCCACGCCGGCAAACACCACGAGATTGGCCGCTGCCATGACGAGGAAAACAGAACGAAGGCCCGCGCCGGCCTGCACGACCACCACCACGCCCACCGCCAGCAACAAGGCCCGCGCAGAGGCCAGGGCCAGCACCGGCGGTATCTCGAGATTGGAGCGAAACCAGGAACGGTAGGCGCCACCCAACCCCGTGAGCAGGCCCAGCGAAGCGCAGGCGGCAAGATCCAGCGGCACGCGCCCACCCGACAAGGGGCCCACGCACAAGGTCGCGACAGCGGCCGCCGCCAACGACATTAACAACTTCAGCCCCAGCCCCGCGTGCAAGGTAGCGGGCGATGGCTCGGACTGCTGGCTCAAGACCCTGACCAGCACCGCGTCGAGACTGTACTCAACCGCGACCTGGAACAGGGCTAGATAAGCAACGAGAAAGCTGTAGACGCCGAAAGACTCGGGGTCGATGGCGCGGGCCAGGTAAAGGACGATGACAACCGGCAGGATCTTGTCCGCCGCCTGCACCAACAGGCCCATCCACGCGCCGCGTGTTACCTGTTCACTTCGTTGCAAGCTGGTCCCTCACCGCCCGCTCTGCCTGCCTCAGGGACGGCAGAGGGCAACGAGATCGAGTGCCTTGTCCATGTCATGGCTGCCTATCGAAAAATCGTCTATCGTTATGCCATCTCCACCACCAGCGCCGCCGTCGATATTGCCGCGGGCCTGTCGCCGGACGAGCACCGACAGCCTGGCGAAGGCAAAGTTGATCAGCGACGACGGCAGCAGCTTGCGCAGTCCCAGCGGGTCGAGTGCCATGATGCGCTTGACCGCCTTTTCACGGCCCGCATCAAAATCGGTGACCTTCTGGTTGCCGAAGGTGCCCGACATCTCGACGCTGGAGAACACGCCCGACAGCAACTCGGTGAGTTCGTCGGCGGTGTACTCGCGCACGTGGTAGGGGTTTTCGGAGAAAGTCGTGAGACGGTTGGGAGTGGTCAGCAACAGGCAGCCACCCGGTGCGATCCTGGCTCGCAGGCCTTCAATAAACGGCCGGGGATCTTCTATGTGCTCCACCACCTGGAAATTGATCACGAGATCAAATGTGTCGGTAAAGCTGCCGGGCTCGGTCAAGTCCACACGGTGAAACTCGAGGCCGGGACGCCCCCAGGCGCGGCGGCACTGCTCGATGGCCTGCTCGGAATAGTCAAGGCCGACCACAGAAGCAGCGGTGTCGACCAGGGTACGGGTACCGAAGCCCTCGCCGCAACCGGTATCCAGCACGCGCTTGCCCTCGGCCAGCACGGCCGCGTGGCGATAGGCCGCCAGGTGGCGGGCCTCGTCGTAGTCGAAGTCTTTTCCCCAACCTGGCCTCTCGCCGGTAAACTTATCTGAAGACATTGCTGCGTTCTCCTCTTTAATCGTGGATTCGAGTAGCCTATCAATCACTCCAACGTGGCGAGCACACTCGCGGCAAACTCGGCCACTACGGATTCCTCGTCCGCCTGCAGTCTCGTCGCCTCTCGCGCCAACGTCGTCGTCCAGGGCACGAGATGCTCCGCGCGAAAGTCACCGGCCCAACGGTCCAGGCTCCCACGGTGGCGACGCAGTACCTGCTGCATGGCCCCCAGTGCCTCGTTGCGGACCCTCGGCCGTGAGTCATTATAGCCCGAAACCAGCCAGGCCGCGGCTTTCATCGAGCCCCCGTCCCTGAGCGCGCGCAGCAACAGCACCGCGTCGCGCTCATCGGAGGGTATCTCTGCGGTAGAGGCCTCTTTGGGTGAGACGCCATGCATCCATCGTACCGCCGCCTGCCTGCGAAAGGCGAGGCGCGGCTCCACGCAGTCCTGCATCTGCCCGCGGGGCGGGCGGGCTACGTCGCGCAGAGGCAGGGCGGCTTCGCTCGTCGAATCCCGCCCCTGTTCCAAGGCCAGCACGTCGAAGCGGCCGTACCTGGCCACCAGTTTGTATTGGCTCCTGGCAAAATTGCTCAGCAGTTGGTAGTGAGCCGCCGCTCCGTGAAAAAATCGCCAACCGTCGTTGAGCGTAACCAGCAGGCGCGGGGGGTTTTCTTTGAGACGGGCGACCACTCGCTGCTCATCCTCGCGACTGCTGCCACCCGGGTACCAGTAGTCGTGCGAGCTGGCGCTCTTGATGCCGGCGGCGTAGAGGGCAGCGCCCAGGGCCGGAAAGGCCAGCACGGGTTTTCCGGACTGGTTGTTGGCTGCCAGGTAAGCGGCGGTCTCGGCCAGCGCCTCAAGGTCGTCGTCGGCGCCTTCTTCAACCCAGGCCGTAACCGTTGGCGTATCGACCACCGGCGCGCGACGCGCGGGGGCTACCTCCATCCATGAACTTGCACCCAGCAGCAGCACCGCTGTCACCACTATCGCAGCTGTTGCGGCAACCGCCGTACGTCCTGCCGATGGAGTTGGCCACGGAACAGACTTCCAGTCGTCAACAACACGCGCGAGCAGCGCCGTGGCGACCACCATCAGCAACGGCGCAGCGTTTATCCAGTGCATGAAGTCAGCACGCGGAAAAAACTGCACGTACATCGCCAGCGCCAGGGGCAGCGTGATCGCGAGCGTGCTCGCCTGGGCCGGCCCGCGACATCGCCACACGTAAACGACACCGGCCATCGCGACCATCCACGAGCACCAGGGCGCGGCCTCCCGCAGCTCGAACACCAGCGAAGCCAACAGCGACTCGGGCATGAGCACGCCGCTGTTGGCTGACAACAACCACGCGATCGCGCTTGCCAAGCCGCCGGCCGCGGCAGCCGCAGCAGCGAGGAGACCCGGGGCCGACAGAACAGCTGCCGGCAGTCGCCGCGCGCGCGCCTGCCGACCCAGCGCGGCCAGGCCCGCGAGCGCAAGCATGATGGCCAGCGTCCTGCCGCTGGGCAAGGTGTGCCCGAAGTACCAGACCTCGCCCAAGTCGGAACCGAGAAAAAACACCTCGCGCAGCAGCCCGTCAAGACCTATGCGACCCACGAGCGGCAGCACCCACCCCAGCGTGGGCAGCGCGAAGGCCAGCGCCGCCACGGGAAGGGCACGGGCCGCCCTGTCCGCGCGCGGATCGTTGTTGCCTCGAGTCGAGCGCGCGCAGAGCAGTGCCACCAGCGTGCAGGGCAGGCCGTGCACGAGCAGCTCCACGCCGTTCCACGAAAGCGACAGCGCCGAGGCGACCACGGCCAGGCCCAGCGCCGAAGCGGCAACCGCCATCAAGGTGTCGAGCGCGCGTGGTCGAGAACAGCTGAGCGCCAGCGACCACGAGAGCCCCGCCACGGCCAGCGCCCCCGAGTTGGGCTTGACGGCAAAGCAGGCCGCGGCCGCCACGCCGGCGAGCATTGGCCATATCAACGACGCCGACCTCGCAGCCGAACCCGGGCCAGCGGGGCGCGCCAGTGCCAGCGCCATCAACAGCCAGGCGAGGGTAGACAACCACGCCGGGTAAGGAACGTTAAAGGACGCGAACTCGCCGGGATAAATCGGTATCCACAGTAGCCACAACAAGGCCGGCAGCAGGGCAATCCATCCACCGGCCACACGCCGCGCGAGCAGGTAAAGTGCAGTGACACTGGCGGCGTTGACCACCGCGAGGCAGCTGCGTACAGCCACGGTGGAGTTGCCCAGGCAGGCCGTCAGCCATGCCCACAAGCCGTAAAAGCCCGGTGTGTAGCCGGTCTGGAAATCGCTGTAGGGGAGATCCCCCGCAGCGTAACGATCGATCTGCATGAGCAGCAGGCCCTCGTCTTCCAGTTGGAAGCCGAAGTCGCGCAGCGTCAGCAGCCAGGCCAGCGCGCCCGCGAATACGAGCCCGGCCTTCAGTACCGAGGCGAGCCCGCTGCCGCGCTGTTCTGTATCAATCTCGCGCACCACTGTCCCTTACCGCAAAAGCTCAGAACGTCGGAGACTGCAACTCCAGGGAGGCCGGGGCCCCGCCACCGTGCAGCGATCGCTCCACCAACGTTTCAACGTCGCAGGCCGCCGCGTCCCAGGTAAAGCGGGCGGCCCATTCCAAGGCCGCGGTCCCGAGCCGCTGGCGAAGCTGGGCGTCGGTCAGCACCTTGAGCAGGGCCGACTCCATGGCCGCCACGTCGGCGTATTCGTAGAGCAGGCCGGTTTCGCCATCGACCACCGAGTCGCGCAGACCGGGCACGTTGCTGGCGACCGTGGGCGTGCCACAGGCATTGCCCTCTATCACGGTCAGGCCCCAGCCTTCTTTCTCCGAGGAGTTCACGAGCACGTGGGCCTGGCCAAGTAACTCGACCTTGCGCTCGGCCGACACGAAGCCGACAAACTCAACGCAGTCGTCGAGGCCCAGGCGGGTAGCCAGTTGCCGGGATTCCTGGAGGGCGCCACCGTCGCCGATGACCACCAGCCGCGCGTCGGGGATCTGCTTGCGCAGGCCGACCATGGCCTCGAGCATGTTGTCCAGCCGCTTGTACTTCTCTACACGGCCGAGCCAACCGATGAGCGGCGACACCGAGCTGCTGCCGGCAACCGGCTTGTACAGTCCGTGGTCTATGCCGCAAGGGACTATGGCCACCATCTCGTAGGGCAGCCCGCGGTCAACGAGGTCATCCCTTGTGCTCGGTGAGATAGAAGCCATGGGCGTGCTGCGGTAGCAGGCCGGTATGAGTTTTTCCGAAAGCCAGGTGACCAGCGCCACGGGAAACGGAGCCTGGGCAAAAGCGGTCCTACCGAACAGGTGCATGACCAGCGCCAGGCAGGGGGCCGGCACCAGCCAGGGGCTGAGAAACGGCAGCTTCGACAGCGCATCGATGACCACGTCAACGCTGCCCGCGCGCGCCAACCGGCGAGCCTCCAACGGCCCCTTGAAATAGAAAGCGTAGCGGTTGGTAAGCCGGCGTACGTGCACGCCGTCTATTGTTTCTTCGCGCGAGCAGCCGGGAAAGGTGGCGGCGAGCAAGGTGACGTGATGCCCCTTGGCCGCCAGGCGCGAAAAGATTTCGAACAGGTAGACCTCGCAGCCTCCCGAAAGGGGATTGCGCGGATCGCGTTCGTTGAGTATCAGCAGGCGGCGGGGCACGTCGCCGCGGCCTCGTTCAGGATGAGCCCGGGCCGTCGACCCGGACGAGCTTGGGTTTCTCGAGTCGGCCCATCAAGTCGGCCAGCTTGAGCCACCAGACCACCACCAGCGCCTCGATCGCGATCTTCTTGTTCATCTTGGACGTGCCTTCCCTGCGGTCGGCAAAGATGATGGGCGTTTCGTGCAGGCGGTAACCCAGTCGCCAGGCTCGGTAGTTCATCTCGATCTGGAAACCGTAGCCGTTAGAGCGCACGCCCGGCAGGTCGATAGCCTCGAGCACCTCGCGGCGCCAGCACTTGAATCCGCCGGTAGCATCCATAACCGGCAGGCCGCCCAGTACTTTCTGTGCGTACACGTTGCCGAAGTAGCTCAGCATGAGCCGCCCCATGGGCCAGTTGACCACGGTGATGCCGTCGATGTAGCGCGAGCCCAGCACAACGTCGTAGTTCTCGATATGCTTGTAGAACTTTTCCAGGGCGTCGACCGGGTGCGAAAAATCGGCGTCCATCTGCACGATGAGGTCGGCGCCAAGGTCCAGCGCGCGGGCGAAGCCTTCCTTGTAGGCCGGGCCTATACCCTGCTTGCCGGGACGGTGCAGCACGTGAACCCTCGGGTTCTCGGCCACGATGCGATCAACAAGCTCACCGGTGCCGTCGGGCGAGTTGTCATCGATGATCAAAACCTCGTTTTCGGGGTCGACCACGAGAACCGCCGAAATGATCTTGGCGGCGTTGGGTGCCTCGTTGTAAGTCGGTATGCAGACTATCTTTTTCATGTCGCTAGCGCCCGGGCGCAGAATCTGACTATCCCATACAGCCTAGCGCATGCAGAACATACCCGCAGGGTTTTTTATATGAGACCGGGTACCTTTTCCGCTGATGAGACCCGGTCTGGTTAGCGGAGGTGGAGCTGCTCGAAGGGGATGGGGCGGCCAGCGAGGCCGTCCAGCCAGCCGCGTAGTTTGAGCAACACCCCGCCCTGCTCGCCCGTGGCCAGGCGGCGCAGGTATTGAAAAGGCAGCGTGAGTACTATGGCGGCCGCGAGCAGCACCCGCTGCTGAAAACTGCCGTGACGCCGCGCATAGAGAACGCTGTTGCGAGCGCTCAGGTAACGCTTGAAGCCCGAGTAGCCGCCACTGCTCGCGCTGCCCCGGTGAACGACCGTGGCCAGCCCGCTGTAGTGCATGCTCCAGCCCAGCTCTCGCGCCCTCGCCGCCCAGTCGACGTCTTCGTGGTAGGCAAAATAGTTTTCGTCGAACAGGCCCACCGCCTCCAAGGCCGCGCGCCTGAACAGCACCGAGCAACCGGGCAGCCACGGCACCTCGCGCTCGCCCTGCCAGCGCGGGCCATACTCGCGTCCCTGCCCCACCAGGCGCACAAGGCTCTGCAACCAGTTGACCTCGCCCCAGGCCACCCACAGGCGGCTCGGATCGTCGGCTGAAAGCACGGCCGGCGCCACGGCCGCGGCCCGCGGGTGACGCTCAAGGCAGGCCAGCAGGAGATCCAGCGCTTCGGGATCGACCACGGTATCGTTGTTGAGCACCCACACGGCCTCGGCCCCGTCGGCCAGCGCGCGCTTCAGTCCAACGTTGTTGCCACCCGCGTAACCCAGGTTCTGATCGTTCTCCAGCAGGGTCACACCGACGAGTTCGTCGCCACAGGCCTCCGCCAGCCGCGGCCTTGAGCCGTTGTCGACCACTACGATGTCCAGGCCGCTCACTTCACGCAGGCTGCGCAGGCAGGCCAGCGTGTCCTGGTGTCCGTTCCAGTCGAGCACTACCGCGGTGACTTTCACTGCTGCCCCCGGCCAGCGGCCAGCGCCCGGGCGTAGACTGCGCGGGTGAGACGGGCGGTGTTGGACCAGGTAAAATTCGCGGCGCGCTCAAGGCCGGCCTTCGCCAGCTGTTCGGCCAGCTCATCGTCCTCCAGCAGGCGGCCGATGGCCGCGGCCAGCGACGCCGAGTCTTCGTTTTCGACCAGCAGGCCCGCGTTTCCCACCACCTCGGGTATGGAGCTGTTGGCAAAGCCGACCACCGGGCAGCCGGCGGCCATGGCCTCGAGAAAGGTGAGCCCGAAACCCTCGTACGAAGATGGCGAAACCATGCAGCGCAGGCTGCCGAGAAACAGCGGAATCTCTTCGTCGTCCAGGGGCCCGAGGTAGCGAACCCCGGGCAGGTTGCGGTCAAGAAACGCCGGCCGGTAGCCCGGCCGCAAGCGTCCGGCGACCAGCAACTGCCAGTCACTGCCAGCCGACAGGCTGCTGAAAGCATCGACCAGCAGGTCGAGATTCTTGCGCGGTTGCACCGTGCCCAGGTAGCCGATGACCCGGGGTCCTATGCCCTGCTCGCGTCGCCAGGCCTCGATCTCGTCGTCGCCCGGTCGCACTCCGGCCGCAGGTACACCCAGCGGCACCACCTCCACCTTGTCGCTCACGGCCGGGTAGTGGCTGGCAAGATCATGGGCCGTACTCTGTGAATCGGTGAGCACCGCCTTGGCGAGGCTTATGCTGCGCGGGGTCTCCAGGGCCAGGTGCAGGCGCTGGGCCAGGGCGAAGCTCTCGGGATAGACCAGGTGGGCTACGTCGTGCACCGTCACCACGCCCGGGCGCCCCAGCAGGCCCGGCAACACGCCCTTGGTACCGTGAAAAAGCTCGGCGGGGTGCCCGAGCAGGGCGCGGCGCATCCACAGGTGATCCCACAGCGGCTGCTCCCAGGCACTGCGCAGGCGCACCCTGACGGTCTCAACACGGCCGCCGAAGGCGTCCGGGTGGTCAGTAAAAACCGTGTACTCGTCGGCGGGAAACTCTTTTGCCAGGGCGCCGGCCAGCTCGACCGCGTAAGTGGCCGGGCCGCCCAGGGTGCCGGCCACAGCTGACAGGGCTACATTCACAGCAACGGCTCCTGCTGCTCCCCGCCGCCGCCAGCAGGCCTGTCCGCGTCGGGAACCCCCGCGGCCTCGAACACAAAATCAGGCGGGCGGCCGGTTTCCCCGCCCATTCCTGCGGCGGCGCCCCTGCCCATGGCCACCAGCACGCTTATCCTGCCCCTGAACAGGTAGCCCAGCATGCTCAGGCCCAGCATGGCAAAGTAGCCGGGCACGAACACTAGCTTCTCGAGCAGGTCCAGCCGGCGCGAGCCCAGCTGCCACAGGTTGCGAGCCTTGAGGTAGGCCGCCAGTCCCGTCATGCCGCCGCCAAAGCCGCGCCAGCCGGTGTGCGCAATCTCGGCCCCGGGCTCCACCCTCGGTGGCATTCCTACCCGCCGGGCACGCAGGCAGTAGTCCACTTCTTCGTAGTACGCGAAGTAAGCCTCCTCGAAGCCGCCCACGCGGTTGTATAAATCGCGGCTGATGAGCATGGCACAACCCAGTACACCGCCTACCTCATAGCTGGTCTGTCTCGGTCGTCGCGGCCTGAGCAGGCTGCGTGGCAACCAGGCCACGGTGGCCCAGTAACGCTCGCCTATCGACGCACTATGGGCGCCCGGCCAATCGCGCGCTATCCTCGGGCCCACCGGCCCGCAGTGGGGATTGCGCCGGGCGCAGGCCACCAGCGAACTTATGGCCGTGGGCGTGGGCAGCGTGTCCCCGTTGAGCACGAGCACGTACTGGCAACCGTCGCCGAACAGCGTCTTGAGCGCGGCGTTGTTTCCACCGGCGTAGCCGAGGTTCTCGTCGTTGAGTAACAACCGGGCCTCAAAGCGCCCCGCCATGCCGGCCTCAAGCTCGCGTCGATCGGCGGCTTGAGAAGCATTGTCGACCACCATGACCCGCAGGTTTCCGTAATCGCTGCCGGTCACGGCCAGCAGGCAGCGCAGGGTGGCCCGCGCGCTGTTGAAATTGAGTATGACCACGCCCACCAGTGCTTCGTCGTCCGCAGTGCTCTCGATGACGGCGGGCTCTCCGACGGCGGTTCCTTCGACGGCTGTCTGTTCAGCTGTTGTTGCTTCGCCCGAAAGTGGCCCGGCCCAGCAGCGGCCGAGTTCCTGGTCGCCGAAGCGCCCCGCTATCAGTTCGGCAGCCGCCTCGCCCAGGCTGCGACGGTGACCCGCGGTTGACGCCAGCGAGCTTATCGCCGCGGCCAGCGCGCCGGCCTCGGCTTCGCACAGAACCAGGTCGCGACCGTCGGTAAACACCTCGCGCACGGCTTCACAGTCGGCCGTTATCACGGCACGGCCCACGGCCGCCCCCTGGTAGACCTTGTTGGGTATAACCATGCGCGATTTCACCGAGTCGCCGAACACGCCCAGCACGATGTCGGCCTTCTCTATGAGCGCGGGCAGTTGTTCGTAGTCTACCCAGTCCTCGAACTCGGCGACCGCGCCGCTCAGCCTGACTCGCTGCTCAAACTCCGCCCGTGCTTCGCCCGTTCCCACGAACACGAAGGACAGGTCGTCGCGGTCGGCCAGCTGCTCTACGGCAGCGGCGATCACGTCGGTGCCGTGCAGCGGCAGGTACTGACCGAACCACAGCACCCGCAAGCGCCCGGCTTCGTCGGGCTGCTCGGCTTCGTTGGGCTGCTCAGCTTCGTCAGGCCGCTCAGTGACAATGGAATCGGCGTCATCGCCGAACACCGCAGCGTCGGCACCAAGGTAGCAGACCACTACGCGTTCTTCGGCCACACCCAGCACGTCGACAAAATAGCGCCGGTGGGCCTGGGTGTCGACGACCACCACGTCGGCCGCCCGGCAGCTGAGCCTGTCGAGCAACCGCAGCGCGCGCGCCGCCATGCCGCCCCTTGAGTAGACACCACGGTCGTCAACGAGGGTCTCAGTGAGCGAGACCAGCGGCGCAAAAATCACCCTCGGGCCTTGACGCAGGCTCACCAGGCGCAGCAGCAATACGTCGAGCTGGCCGTTGAACCCCACTACGGCCACCGGCGTGCCGCCGCTTGTCCACCAACGACGGGTCAGCTTAACGGCGGCCGAGAGCCACCCTACCAGGCCCCTGAGCAGGCCAAGCGGCCCGAAGTACGCTGCGCCCTTATCACGGGTGTGCTCCCACACTGGCTCGTGGATTTCGACCAGCTCATAGCCGGCAGCTGCTATGGCCCTCGCGTAAATGCGATTGGCGCTGTGGCGGCGATTGTAGGTGCCAAAGAGGCAAGCCCTCATCTACCCGCCCGCTGCTCTTTCCCGCGTTGGCCATTCTCTCGTTGGCCATTCTCCGCCTCGCCGAGCTCGAGCCGGCGCACCCTGAGCAGGGTGTCTTCTAGCAATCGACGACTCGAACCTATCAGGTCGGCCACCATGCCTATGAGCACGGTCTGGAAACCAGCGAGCAACAGGACCGCTACCAGTATCAGCGATTGAATGTGTCCCTCGCCACCCGTGGTGAGGTAGTAGTAGAGAAAGCGTGCGCCCAGGGCCGAACCCGCAAGGAGCAGGGCCAGTCCTATGGCCGAAAAAAACCTCAGCGGTTCGTACAATGCGTAGATGCGCACGATGGTCGACAGGCTCTTGGTCAGGTAGGTAAAAGTGCGCGTAAAGAGCCGTGAAGGTCGCAGGTCGGGGTTGACCCCCACGGCCACGTGGGCAACCGATAGCTGCTTTTTGCCCGCCTGTATTATGGTCTCCAGGGTATAGGTGAAGTCCGAAACCACGTTCATGCGCAGCGCCGCTTCGCGCGAAAACGCGCGAAAACCGCTGGTCACGTCGGGTACGTTGGTGCCCGACACGCCGCGTACTATTGCCGACCCGATCGCCTGCAACAGCTTCTTGATCGGCGAGAAATGGGCCAGGGTCGAGGGCGCGCGGTCGCCCACCACCATGTCGGCCTCGCCCCTGAGAATAGGATCGACCAGCTGCTGTATGCAGGCGGCGTCGTACTGGTTGTCGGCGTCGGTGTTAACGATTATATCGGCGCCCAGCCGCAGCGCTTTGTCGAGCCCGGTCGAAAAAGCCCGCGCCAGGCCCTGGTTTACCGGCACCCTGACCACGTGCTCAACACCCAGCTCGGCGGCCACCTCGGCCGTGCGATCGGTGCTGCCGTCGTCTACAACGAGAAACTCCACCTCGTCTACGCCGCGCAACACGCGCGGCAGCTCGGCCACGGTGGCTGGGAGCCATTGCTCCTCGTTGTAGCAGGGTATCTGTATGACCAGTTTCACTGGAATTCCGTTGGGTGGGCCCCCCGATCGAGGGGGCGATATATCCGGGCCGCAACGCGATTCTACCACGGTACAGCTGAGCGCGCAGGCGCGTATTTAGCTGCTGAGCGGGCACAGAAATCGCCCGTTACCCCCCCAACCGGGTAAAAAACAGCGCGATAATCGAATGAACCGGCTTTTGGCCTTGACAACCGGCCTGCCAAGTTACTATAAACGACGCAACTGGAACCTTACGACCGCTGCAGGGAAATCTAGTCGAGTGACCGCCACCCCCGGGTGATTGGTCGGAGCTGCTTTTGCTCCGCGACTTTGCAGTCTTAGGCAGGCGGATCGTTTCCATAGGAGGAAAAAAAGCAATGAAGAAATTTTCTATGTTCCTGGCGGCCGTTGCTCTGGTCGCATTTACTGCAGGTGTTTCCAACGCGGAAGATTGCCTGTTTGACAGCCCGGCGAAGGCCAAGGGCATCAAAGCGTCCATGGTTCGTGCGGTTGCGTCCTGCGTAGGTAGCGTTACCTACCCGGGCACCAACACCACCACGAGCACTGGTGGTACGCCTGGTTGCACCCCGCCTTTCTTTTACTCAGCCTACTCGTTCGGCCCCAAGGGCGCGTGCAGCTATTCCAACAAGGGTAAGACCGAAATACCTTGCAGTGATGGAGTAGAGGCAGAGTGCTACAACCTGACCCAATCGGTCAAGTGTAAGGATATCGTGGACATCGACGAGGTTACGCCGATCGATGGCGCTGCAGCCACTGGCTGGAGCCTGCAGTCTGTTACCCGTCCTACGGTTAACGACATAACGGCCGGAGTCGCGATCACCATCTTCGACTTCCCCGTGCAGAGCGTATTCCCTTGCATAAAGGGTTGCGGCAAAGGCAAGCTGAAGTTCAAGGGCGACACGAACACCCTGCTCGCCGGCCTGGGCCTGCCCCCCTTGGGTGTATGCTCGAGCCTCGCACCGCAGACCATCGTGGTGTCTGACCCTGACGGCAACCAGTTTGCTGTATTGGGCGGCGGCGGAACCGGCAGCTGATAATCCCGGCGATCTCGCTGGCCTGACCAACAAGACTGCAAAGTCTACCGGCGGCATCCCTCTCGGGGGGTGCCGCCTTTTTTTGTGCTCGCGGCATGGGGCTCCCCGAGGTCAGTTGTCGCCAGCAGGGTTGGCCACCTATTGCGTTCACCGACCACGGAGGGCAGCATTTCGGCGGGACACGGGCCGCAGTGTCCCGGCAAGCGCGTGAACCCCTCGGATCTGTTCAGACTATTGCTGGCACCGGTGTCGCTGTACCTGCTGCTGTACGGACCGGGCCAGGCCCTGCGTTCAACGCGCGGTACCGCCCTGCCCCCTGCATTCGGCCGCATGGCGCTGAGCGTGGCGTGGACCAGCGCCGTGGGGCTGCTGCTCGTTGCCGCGGGGTCTTACTCACTGCCCACCCTGCTGCTGGTCAACGCCGGCACCTGCCTCGTTGGCTACATGTCCAGGGGGCTGCGCCAACGCGACCCCGCTGACGGCAGAACTAGAGCCAGTGCGGGTCCGCTGGTAGCCCTGCTTGTACTCTGCCTCTACTGGCCCGCCTGGCAGACACAGCTGGCCTCCTGGGATTCGAGCGTTTACATGGCAGCGGGCAACCACCTGGCCCTTTCAGGCACGCTGGAGAAAGACGACCCCGTGGCCACTGGGCTCAACACGTTTACCCGGCGCAGGGTCTTCGGCTCTGTATGGCCGGGAGCCGCATGGAAACCGCCCTTCTCGCGCTTGCCTCACTCCATGATTCACATGAGTCACAACGACAGCGTGGCGCGCCCCGCCCATCACCCCCTACCAATGCTATGGGCTGCAATTTCCAGCGAGGTGGCCGGCCCCGCGCGCTCCGGCGCTTTCTCCGGGCTCATGCTTTCGCTCGCCGCCTGGGCACTGTGGATCTTCCTGCGCCGACGGGTACCCGCCGTGGCGGCCACGCTCGGCGTGCTCGGCCTGGCCTGCTCGGCCAGCTGGTACTACGCCGGGCACGTGGCCCTGCCGGCGCCGCTGGCCTGTTTCTTTACCTGGGCAGGAATCGCCCTGCTCGACGGCTGGGAAGAAGAAGGCAGCAGCAGCGACGCCGGCCTGGCGGGGGTGATGCTCGGCATGGCGGCGGTGGCCCGCGTTGAGTTTGCACTGTTCGTGCTGGTGTCGCTGCTGGCCCGGGGCCTGTTGCGCCGCCACGGACTGGGTTGCCGGCCCCTGGCTCCTCGTTTTGCGGTCGGCCTGGGTGCGGCCTTCGCCCTGTTGGCAACCGAGCTGCTGCTGCTGCCCGCTGCCTGGACCGGCCCCCTAGACCTGGCGTTCACCTGGATGAAGGTAGGCGTGGTCTTTGCTGCGCTGAAGCAACCGGTGGCCGCCGGGCTGGTCAGCCTGGCGCTGTGCGCGCTGTGCGTGGTCGGGGCCAGGCGCCTGGGCCTGGCCAGGTTCTGCGCTACCGGCACGTTGGCGGCGCTACTCGCCGGCTTTGCCTGGGCGGGCAGGGCCGATGCCTTCGAACACATGCCCGGTTGGACGGTTGATTGGCTGGGATGGCCGCTGCTGTTGCTGGCTCCGCTGGGCTTGCGACTGGCGTGGCGAGAGCGGATGCGCCACACGGGCAACGGCTTCTTCCTGGTCTTCGGCGGCCTTACGGCCCTGCTGCTGTTCTACGACCCGCACGTGAGCACCATCATGCCCTGGGCCTCCAGGCGCATGGTTCCGGTGCTGGCGCCCATGCTGGTGGTGCTGGCCACGCTGGCCGTGTCGCGCATGGTGACCGAAAGCACGACAGCACGCGGCAGACTGGCCGGCGTGGCTGCCGGTGTCGCGCTTGCCGTCGGACTGCTGCTGCCCGCCCAGCCCATGTGGGGTCGGCAGCCCTGGTCCGGTACCTGGACGCAACTGCGCGACTTCGCGGCTCTGCTTCCCGATGACGCCACGCTGCTGGTCGACTCCCGGCTCAACTACCTCGGGATGTCTGCCCCGCTCTGGCTAACCTGGCAGCGCGAGGTTGTGCCCGTGCAAGCCCACAACCGCAGGGGAGCCAACCAGGTGGCTGGCCTGACGCGACTGCTCGAAAAACGCGGGCCGGTGTACCTGGCACTGCCGGCCAAGCGCGCCCAGGACCGTCACATCCTTTTTACGCGACAGGAGCACGTGGCTGACTTCACCTTTGAGCTGCTTCTGCCCCAGGCCAGCGAGTCTGCTCCGCCCCAACACTTTCACGTGTATCCGACGACTGTCTCGTTACTGCGCCTGGAGCCGGTCTATTTCAAACCACGACCGCCGGCCGCTGACCGCCCCGGCGCCGACTGAAGAGGCGGCGACAATCACTGCGGCCAGGCCAGGCCAGGACAGTCCTTAACAACGGCGAGCACCGCGCGATCGGTCGCGGCCCTGTCGGCAGCGGTGTTGCCGGCGGCCTTGCCCGCGGCCCTCTCAAGGAAATGCCCCGCGCGGTGCAGCGCTCCCCCGGCACAGGCCAGCCTCGCGCGGGCAAGCAGGGCCGGCTGGTAGTCGGGCCAGCGCTTGAGTAGACGCTCAAGTCTCAGTTGAGCCAGGCCTCGACGGCCACGGTCAGCCGCCACTACGGCAAGGTTATAATGCGCCCTGGGTGAGTTGGGCTGAACAGCCACAGTAGAGCGCCACAAGGCCGCCTGGCTGCGCCAATCCTGCTGCCTGCGTAAAGTGACTCCCGCCAGTAGAAAGACGCAGCAGAGCAGCAGCAGGGCCGCAATACGGCCCGCCGGCAGCCACGCCCGTTGCCGCGTCCCCCGTTGCGGCAACTGTCGCAACGGTTGTTGCACCAACTGTTGCAACAACAGGCCCATGCCCAGGGCAAGCGGCGGCAACAACAGCAGCGAGTGGCGGTCGGCGCCCGGCTCGTTGACGCCGGCAACGAAAACAAGCGCCACGCCTGCAGCCGCGATCCAGCTTACAACGAAGGCCGCCTGCCTGCGCTCGATGTCGCCCTTTCTGCTACGCCAGGCCAGGACCACGGAGACGGCCAACGCCGCGAGCAGAACCAGTCCGAGGCCTGCGCGCAACCAGGCAGCCGCACCCATCCCGACGCAGGGTTGCCACAGCGCCGGGTAGTCGACGGACAGATCAAGGGGAACCAGTAGCCCGGCCGCGTAGTGCAGCGCCAGGGTACCGCCTACACAAAACGAATAGGACGACGCCGGCAACAATACGCCGGCGGTGGCGGGCAACACGCCCACGCCTCCATAAGCCACCACCAGGGTCACCGACGCGACAGCCACCATCACGATCCAGGCCAGGGCGCCTCGACGCAACGGGCCCAGGCCTGATGCCCACATCAACAACAGCAGCGGCGCGACCAGTAGGCCGGTTTCTTTTGAAGCGGTAGCCGCCAGTGCCGCCAGCAAGGCGAGCGCGCCCGCCCTCAACCCGCCGGCTCCTGCGGCCTGCCCTGGCTTGTCCTGCCCTGGGTCAGCCGAGCTCCAGGCCAGCAGGGCCAACAGCGTAAAAAGCGTGGCCAACAGGTCGCGGGCACCCGAAACGTAAGCCACCGACTCCACCCACAGCGGGTGGGCCAGGCAGGCCACGCAACACAGGAAGGCCAGCAGGCTGTTGGCCCCCAGCCTCCGGCACAGGCACCACAGCGTCGCCGCCACGCCACCAAAAAGCAGCAGGTTGGCCAGATGGTACACCGAGGCCGCGAGGTCCTGCCGGCCCAGCAGCCCGACGAGCCAGTACTCTGACAACCAGGCCAGGTGCCTCAGCGGGCGATAGGGCAACAGCCCTCCGCTGCCGGCGGGGCCGTTCTCGCCCAGCAACGAAAGGTCGTCAAACAGCAAATCAAAAGCGATGACGGGTAGATAGAGCGCTATCGCCGCCAGCCCGACGGCCGCGGTCAGGCGCAGGCCTGTGCGCGCCGACCTGCCCGGCTGGCGCCATAAGTCAGAGGCTCTCGCACGCGCCGCCATGTTGAGATGATAGCCGCCTCGCGCGACCCCGCGAAGCGCCACCCGTCACCAGTGCAAGGCCGTAGCAGGGCCACGCTTTGCTTGCGCCCCTGCGTGGCCTGTGCAATTAAAAGAAACGCGGAGTCTCCGCATCAACAGACAACCTGGAGGTCCCATAAAGATGAAAGCACCTATTCAAGCGGCGATGATAGTTACCCTGGCCCTGGCCTTCACTGCCTGTGCCGGCATGCAGAGCTCCTCGAGCAAGGCCCGCAACCAGGGCGATGTAGCCGAGGCCGTGGCCCGTGCCGAGGCAGCAGCAGCAGCCGCCGAAGATGCAGCCCGCAAGGCCGAGACCGCTGCCGAAAAGTCCGAGGTTATTTTCCACACCGGCATGCAGAAGTAAGAATCGGAAACCGGCGGGCCACCCTTTCAGTCGATAACGACCACGGTCTTGAGCGCCTCGTCAGTGCGCGCAGCCATGGCCAGCGCCTCGGCCGCCTTCTCTAACGGGAACCTGTGCGTGACAAGGTCGTCGGCCGACACCACGCCCGAGCGAATGTATTCCAACGCCGCGCGTGTATCGGCGGGCCCGCAGGAGTAGCTGGGCACAATGGAAATCTCGTCAAAGTAGAGCCGTGACGGATCGATCTCCAGTGTGTCGCCCGGCTTTGAGCAGGTAAAAAACACGACCGTTGACGCCGGGCCGGCCGCGTCGAGCCCGTCGTTCATCGCCTGCAGGCTGCCCGGCCCCACTATGACCACATCCGCCCCGGCGCCAGCCGTGACCTTCTCCACTCCCTCGCGCAGCGTGCCCTCGCGCACATCGACCACGCCGTCGGCGCCCAGGCAGCGAGCACGTTCCAGGCGCGCCGGCACCATGTCGGCCACGACCACGGACGCGCCCAGTTGCTTAGCCAATAACAGGTGCAACACGCCCATTATCCCGGCACCGATGACAGCCACCGTATCGCCCGGGGCAACGGCTCCACGGGCAAGCGACTTCACCACGCAGGCCACCGGCTCCACGAGGCTGGCCGACACGAAGTCTATTCCCTCGGGCAACAGCAGCGTGTCGTTGTCAGCGTTGGGAGCCGCGGCCACAAAGTACTCGGCCAGGCCGCCGGGGCTGAGGCCGTTCTGCCGCCAGGTCGGGCAGTGCACCGGCGCGCCACGCCGGCACTGTCGGCAGTGGCCGCAAGGCGCGTGGTGGTGCACGAACACGCGATCGCCGATCTCGAGCTGCTCAACTCCCTGGCCCAGTGCAGCCACTTCGCCGGCCGGCTCGTGTCCGAAGACCAGCGGGGCCTTGCGGCGCATGTACCAGGACATGATGTCGCCCGTGCAGATGCCGCAGGCGCGAGTACGAACGAGTATCTCGCCCGGACCCGGCTCGGGTACCGGCTGGTCCTCTATGCGAACGTCGTCGCCATCGTAGTAGCGGGCTACTTTCACGCGGGCTCCTTCATGACGGCCCTGGCCCGTGGGGAAGAACGGCACACTTGACCTGCTGGCCTGCGCCCAGGTCTTCGAACACGGCCGGGAGCTCGTCCAGCGACGCGGTTGAAGTTATGAACGGCGACCAGTCCACCGAGGGGTCGCCCAGCAGCCCGGCGGCCACCTCGACGTCGGCCGGGCAGAAATGAAAAGGGCTCGTGATAGCCACGCCGTCGTAGTGCAAGCGGTAGCTGTCAAGCGACACCCGCGAACCGGCCGGGCAACCACCGAACAACACCACGCTGCCGCCGCGGGCCACCAGTTGCGGCGCCTGCTCCCATACCTCGATGCTGCCCGTGCACTCCACCACAAGGTCGGCCCCCCTGCCCCCCGTGAGCTGGGCAAGCGAAGCCTCCAGGTCGTCGTCCTCGCCCAGCACGGCGTCGGCGCCCAGCCTGCGGGCCACCTCGAGCCTGAACGGCCTTCGCCCGGCTACCACCACCCGGCCGGCACCCGCCCGCTTGAGCGCCACCAGCCACAGCAACGCAATGGGGCCGGCCCCGAGCAACAGGACCGTGGCCGACTCGTCGCGATCACGAAGCGGCACGCCCGACATGCCGTGGCACACCGTCGACAACGGCTCGAGCAGGGCGGCATGCTCAAAGGGCAGGTGATTGGGACGACGGTAAACGTTGCTACGCAGCACCCGCTCGGTAATGAGCAGGTACTGCGAGTAGGCGCCCAGGATCATCTCGTCCATCAGGCTCTCGCAGAGGTTCTGCTGACCGCGTCGGCAGTAGCGACAGTTGTTGCAGGGGCCGGTGTTGGCCGACATCAGCTCGTCGTCCACCGCGAAGCCTTCCACTGCAGCGCCGACCTGGACCACGCGGCCGGCAAACTCGTGGCCGAAGGGGGTCGGACAGGGCATCTTGGGGTGGCCGCGACGCCAGGCTTTCAGGTCGGTGCCACAGGTGAGCGCCGCGCGCACCTCGAGCACGATGTCGCCGGGACCGGGCCTGGGATCGGGCGCGTCGTCTTCGACGATGATGAGCCCGGGTTCCTGCAGCACGCAGCGCTTCACGGCTACGAGTTACCGCGGGCATCCGGGCCGACGGACGCTAGCCCGGCGGACACGGCTTTCAGAGCCCGCCCAGCCAGTTCTCGATAGCGTCGAGCCCCTTGCTGAGCTGCTCCATCGAGGTGGCGTACGATACGCGAAAGTGATCCGAAGAGCCGAAGTCGTTGCCACCGACCACACCCACCGAAGCGCCGTCGAGCATGGCCAGCGCGAAGGCATCACCATCGTCCACGCCCGCTCGTTGGAACGCATCGCGTGCGTTCACAAAAACGTAGAACGCGCCGCCTGGCGGGGACACCGACAGGCCATCAATGGCGTTGAAGCGCTCGCAAACGTAGTCACGTCGCCGGCCAAACTCTTCTATCATCGGCGCCAGCGCCGACTGGGGGCCGGTAAGTGCCTCCACTGCGGCAGCCTGGGCAATAGAGCTGGGGTTCGAAGTCATCTGCCCCTGCAACGTGAGCATCGCCTTGATGACGTTTGCCGGGGCAGCGCAATAGCCCACCCTCCAGCCTGTCATGGCGTAGGTCTTCGACACCGAGTTGGCCACCACCGTGCGCTCCCTGAGCGACGGGAACATCGTGAGCAGGTGCGGCGGGCGGCCGCCGTCGTAGCGTACGAACTCGTAGACGTCATCGCACAACACCACGCAGTCGTGGCGTTCGAGCACCGCCCCCAGCTCGCGCAGGCCGGCTTCGTCGTAGCAGGCGCCGGTGGGGTTGGACGGGCTGTTGAGTATGACCATGCGCGTTGCCGGGGTCAGCGCGGCCTCGAGCTCGGCCGCAGACAGCAGGAAACCGTTTTCCTCTGAAGTCGACAACACCCGCGGCACGCCACCCGACAACGCCACCATGTCGGGATAACTCACCCAGTAAGGCCCGGGTATCACCACCTCGTCGCCATCGGACAACAACGCCTGCATGGCGTTGTACAGCGTGTGCTTGCCCCCACAACTGGCCATGACCTCGGCCTGGGAGTAGTCGAGTGCGTTGTCACGCGCCAGCTTGACCGTAATCGCATGTCGCATCTCGGGAGTTCCACCGACCGGGGTGTACTTGAACTCGCCGTTACGAATGGACTGGTGGGCCGCCTCGCAGACGTTGTCCCAGGTTGGAAAATCGGGCTCGCCGGCGGCAAAGCCGACAACGTCGCGGCCCGAGGCCTTCAGCTCTATCACGCGCGAGTTCATCGCCATGGTCGACGACGGTTTTACCTTCTGCAGGCGGTCGGAAAGTTTCAAGCCCTGTCCCTCATTTTGAAAATTTATCGTTGAGCGCGCGCAGGACACATGGCGGAACCTGCGCCGACACGTCGCCGCCGAGAGTGGCTACTTCGCGTATGAGACTGGAACTTGTGTAGAAATGCGCTTCGTCGGCCATGAGAAATACCGTCTGCACATCAGTGCAGAGGTGACGGTTCATCAACGCCATCTGGAACTCGTAGTCAAAATCGGCCACCGCCCTCAGCCCACGTATCACCGCCCCCGCGCCGTTGTCGCGCGCGTAGTCGACCAGCAGCCCGTGAAACGAATCCACCGACACGCGATCACCGTACTGGCTCGTGGCCTCGGCTATCATCGCCTCGCGATCCTGGCGGGTAAACAGGCCCCCGGGCTTGTCCTTGTTGTATGCCACCGCGATGCGCAGGTGGTCAAACAGGGCCAGGGCCCTCTCCACAATGTCCAGATGCCCGTTGGTCACCGGGTCAAACGAACCGGGATAGACAGCGATCCTTTTGCTCACTTAATGACTCCCTTCATGTTCCACTCCCCTGCCGCCTCGCCCCGGCCTCGTACAACCACAGTGCAGTGTCGCCGTAATCGTCTCTTCTTACCAGCAGCAGGCTACCAGTCGAGTCGGGGAGTCCGGCCTGGCGGTCAGTTTCAACGCTCACCCAGCCGCCCGGCCCCAACAGCTCCAAGCCACCCAGTGCCTCAAGGGTCTCCAGTGCCAGCGGGCCCGCGTATGGGGGATCGACAAAAACACCGTCAAAAACCCGTCCTTCGCGCGCGAGCCTGCGCAACGCAGCAGCCACCTCTGCGCGCAGCACTTCCGCTTGCAAGCCATCTGCCCGCGTACCATCTGCCCGCAAGCCACAGCGCTCAAGGTTGGCCTCTATCACACCCACCGCCCCACGATCGCGCTCCACGCTCAACAACTCGGCCGCCCCGCGACTCAAGCCCTCGAGGCCCAGCGCGCCGCTGCCCGCAAACAGGTCGAGCAAGCTGGCCCCCTCCAACTCGTAGCGCACGAGCAGGCGGTTAAACAGGGCCTCGCGCACCCGGTCAGCCGTGGGCCGAGTGCCCTTGCCCGGCACGGCTGCCAACCTGCGTCCCTTGAACTTTCCGCCTACAATACGCAACGGCGAACGGACTTATAGCTCAGCCCTCCACGGCGGGCAAAAAGGGCTGCTCACTCCTTTTTTGCGAAGGGGAGCCAGCCCGGGGCATCCGGACCGGGAGGCGCCCCTGCCACGCCGGTCCCCACCCCACCGGCAATCTCGCTGCTTTACACCAGTGGGGCGCTGAAGTAACTTGCGCGCCGTGAACGCCGCCGTCATACCCGTGCGATCCACCACCGGGGCCAAGCAGAGACTGGGCCAACGGCTGGACCCGGCGCGCCGCGAAGCCCTCGCCCTGGCCATGCTCGACGACATGCTGGCGGCGCTGGTCGGCTCACGCGCACTCGACCTGCCAGCCGTGGTGAGCAGCGACCCGGTGCTGCTTGAGCGGGCGAGGTCGCGGGACGTCCTAGCGCTGGACGAACGCCAGCTCCAGGGCCGAGCCCTTGGACTCAATGGCGCGGTGGCATGGGCCGCCGAACAACTCGAGCAGCGCGGGGCCACCCGGCTGCTGGCCATTCCCGGCGACGTGCCGCTGCTGCGGTCCCGTGAAATCGACGAACTGCTTGAGCTCGATTCCCCGCGCCGGTCGGTGCTGCTGGTGCGATCGGGGTCACCCGGCGGCACCAACGGCCTGCTGCTCAGCCCACCCACGGTCATGCAACCGCGCTTCGAGGGCGAGAGCCTGGCCGCGCACGAGAACGCCTGCCAACAGGCCGGCCTGCCCTGCACCGTGCTTACTCTCTCCAGTTTTGCGCTGGACCTCGATCGACCCGAAGACCTCGAAACCCTGCTCGACGCTGCCGAAGACCTGCAAACCACTCGCCTTCTCAGGCACTGGTTCGCGGGCGACCTGCGCAACAGCACGGCAGCGTGAGCACGGGTGCCCGCTGATAAAAAAAATTCGACGGCTACCGCAGACAGCCGTGGTGGTGTCCCGGTGCTACTGGTGTCGGGCTTTCTCGGGTCGGGCAAAACCACCCTCGTGCGCCACCTGCTCGACGACGCCATCGCCAACGGGGTGAAGGTTGCCATCGTCACCAACGAATTCGGCGAGCTCGGACTCGACGCCGCGCTGATCGGCCAGGGCGGGCAAGCCACCGTCGAGCTGGAGGGCGGCTGCGTGTGCTGCCAGCTCTCCGACGAACTGCTCGAAACCTTGCAGGAGCTACGCGAGAACGTAGACCCGGATCGCATCATCATCGAGACCTCGGGCGTCGCCCTGCCCTACGACACCCTGCTGCAGCTGTGGCGCGAGCCAGTAAACTCCTGGCTGGCTGACGACGCGGCCCTGGTGGTGGTCGACGCCCTGCAGATGTACGAGCAACGCGACCTCGAGGGCACCTTTGAGCAGCAGGTCAGCTCGGCCGACCTGCTGCTGCTCAACAAGATAGACCTCGTGCCCGACTCGGCGCTTCCGGCCATCGAAGCCCGGTTGCGGGCCATGGAACCCGACGCGCCCCTGCTTCACGCGAGCCACTGCCAGGTGGACCCGGCAGTGCTTTTCACGCCGCGGCCGTCGCAACCGGGCGACGAACAGCAGACGGGCGAGCGGCGTCGCGCACCGGCCGAGCGCGGGGCGCACGACGAACACAACCACGATCACTTCACGAACGAGGTCATCAGTGTGGCCGATGACAGCGATCTCGCACAGCTCGAGGCCGAGCTGCTCAAAACCTCGCCGCTGCGGGTCAAGGGATTCGTGCGTGTTGGCGGGTGCGTGAAGTTACTGCAGGGCGTGGGCAGCCGGCTCGATGTGTCCGACGCGGCCGACGGCGTGGACGACAAGCTCGTGGGTCGCGTGGTGATTATACGTCGCGCCAGCGATCAGTCGCGCGATTCGTAGTCGAACACGAGACCCTCTTCACCGGGGCTGATTTCGCCGGCGCTGACGCGTACCTGACCGCCGTGGGCAAGCCGCCCGAACAGTATCTCGTCGCTGAGCACGCCGCTTATTTCTTTCTCGACCAGGCGTCTGAGCGGGCGCGCACCGAAGGCGGGGTCATATCCCTTGCGTGCCAGCCATGACAGGGCCGAGGCCTCGATCACCAGCGAAACGTTGCGGCTCTTGAGCCTGGCCTCCAGCTCGCTGCCTATTTTTTCGACCACCTGCTCGGCGACCTCGATCGGTAGCGGATTGAACGGCACTATTGCGCTCAGGCGGTTGCGGAACTCGGGGCTGAACAGCTTTTCAATGGCCTTCATCGAGCGCCCGGCACCGTCGGCCGTCTGCTCAAAACCAATAGCGTTGGCCTCGGCGTCGCGCGCGCCGCTGTTGGTGGTCATGATCAGAACCACCTGGCGAAAATCGCTCTTGCGTCCATTGTTGTCGGTAAGCGTCGCGTAGTCCATGACCTGCAGGAGAATATTGAAGACATCCTCGTGGGCCTTTTCTATTTCGTCGAACAAGACCACCGCGTGGGGAGTGCGATGCACGGCATCGGTGAGCTGCCCACCCTGGTCGTAGCCCACGTAGCCCGGGGGCGCACCTATAAGCCTGGAGACGGTGTGCTTCTCCATGTACTCGCTCATGTCAAAACGCAGGAACTCCACGCCCATCGATAAAGCCAGCTGGCGGGCCAGCTCGGTCTTGCCGACCCCCGTGGGGCCGGCGAAAAGAAAACTGCCCACGGGCTTGTCGGGCTCGGCCAGTCCCGATCGCGACAGGCGAATGGCGCTCACCACCTTAGCGACAGCCTCGTCCTGGCCGTAGACCATCAGGCGTATGTCGCGATCAAGGGTTTCGAGTCGACGTCGGTCGTGCACGTGCACGGTGCGCGTGGGCACGCGGGCCATCCTCGAGACGACTTTTTCCACGTCGCGCACGGTCACTCTTCTCACGCCGCCCTGCCCGCGCTCCCGCAGCTTAACGTCGGCACCGGACTCGTCGAGCACGTCGATAGCCTTGTCGGGAAGCAAGCGGTCGGTGACATAACGGGCTGACAGTTCGACCGATGATTTGATGGCCCGCGGCGTGTACTCCACGCCGTGAAACTCCTCGTAGCGCTGCTTGAGGCCAGACAGTATCTCCAGCGATTCTTTCTCGCCCGGTTCGACTACCTCGATTTTCTGAAAACGACGCGACAGCCCGTGGTCTTTCTCTATGACCGAGCGGTACTCCTTCCACGTCGTCGTACCAATGCAACGCAGTTCACCCGATGCCAGCGCCGGCTTGAGAATGGCCGAAGCGTCGAGCGCCCCGCCGGATGCAGCGCCGGCGCCAACAATGGTATGCATCTCATCGATGAAGAGCACCGTGTCACTGCCGGCCTCGTCGAGGGCCGACATGACGGCCTTCAGCCGTTCTTCAAAATCACCGCGATAACGCGTGCCCGCCGTGAGCGAGCCCATGTCGAGCGAGTAGATGACGGTGTCGCGCAGGCAGGCGGGCACGTTGCCATGAAAGATAGCCATGGCCAGGCCCTCAACGATGGCCGTCTTGCCCACGCCCGCGTCACCCACCAGCACCGGGTTGTTCTTGCGGCGACGTGCGAGCACGGCGATGCTGCGATCGAGTTCCGCGCGGCGCCCGATGAGCGGGTCGATCTCGTCGCGGGCGGCCTTCAGGTTGAGGTTGACGCAGAATCTCGCCAGCGGCTCGGACAGCTCGGCTTCGCGCTCGGGGTCATCACCGCCTGCGCCACCTTCGCCCTCGGGCCACGGCGATGAGTCGGCATCTTCGCCCTCTCCGGCGTCCGGTCCGAGGCTACCGAGACCGTGCGAAAGAAAACGTACCACGTCGTAACGGCTCACCCCGTGGCGCTTGAGATACCAGGCGGCGTGGGATTCCTCGTCGCGGAACATCGCCGTGAGCAGGTTGCTGCCGTCCATGCTCTCCTTCCCGGACGACTGCACGTGCGAGGCGGCCAGCTGAAGGACGAGTTGGGCGCCAATGGTGTAGCCCGGTGCCCAGGCCACAGCATCGCTGGGCGTAAGCTCAGACCCGGTGTTGGCCAGGCCATCGCCCGAAGAAGCCGCGTCACCGTCATCGAGATCGCCTGCCTGGGAATCGATATCCTCTCCTGCTGCGTCGTCCGTGTCGGTCGTCGCCGCAGCGAGTAGCGGTACCACCGGCGAATTTTCGTCGAGAAAGGACCGTAATTCGGAGGCGAGCTTTCCCAGGTCAACACCCAGACCCGATAAAACCCGTGCCGCGTCCGGATCCTCGAGCAGTGCCAGCAGCAGGTGCTCCACCGACACGAACTCGTGCCGCCTCGTGGTTGCGTAGTCCACCGCGCGCAACATCGTGCGTTCGAGTTCGTCAGATATTCTCATGCGCCGTCACCCTGCCGTCCGCTGTCGTCGGCTCCTTCATCTTCGCCCTCGGCCACCTCGAGCCTGCATTCGAGGGGATGCTCGTGGCGCTGCGCCAGCTCATGAACCTGCGCCGCCTTGGTGCGGGCCGTGTCGTGAGCGTAGACACCGCAGCAACCCTTGCCCTTGTTGTGCACGTCCAGCATGAGCCGCACGGCTTCTTCGTGTGGCTTGTAAAACACAGCCTCGAGTATCCAAACCACGAATTCCATCGGGGTGTAGTCGTCGTTGAGCACCAGCACCCGGTACATCGACGGCCGCTTGAGCGCCGTCCGTCGACGGGTGAGCAGCTGGGCCTCGCCACTACTGTCGCGACCATTCAAACGGTCGGCTGCGTCCCGGGCGTTGCGCGGCCCTGCCGACGCGGCTGCAAACTGACTCCAAACATCCATTCCTACGTTGATTAGTACGCCTTTTTCAGGGTTTTTTGAAGACCCCCGCCTGGTCGGCCGCGCGAGCCCTCACCGTTTTAAGCGGAGAAACGCGGTTATAACCGTCCACCACGCGGCGCACCTGCGCCCTCTCCTGCTCAAGGTAGCTGGCCACGGCCTGGCGCGCGGGGGGGTGCGACAGCCAGTGGGCGCTGCAAACCGAACGGGCCTCGAAGCCGCGCAGGAACTTGTGCTCACCCTGCACCCCGGCGTCAAAGCTCTGCAGCCCGCGCTCGATGGCAAAGTCAATGAGCCGATAGTAGCAGCACTCGAAATGCATAAGCGGCAGGTTTTCTATCGCCCCCCAGTAGCGACCGTACAGCGCCGAACCGCGAAAAAAATTAAACGTCCCCGCCACTGCGCGGTCGCCATCGCGGGCGAGCACCACGACCACGCTTTCTGCGCAGCGCTGCCGCCAGTTCTCAAAGGTGTCGCGGTTGAGGTAACGCTCGCCCCACTTGCGGCCGGTGGTGTCGTGATAAAAAGACCACAACGCATCCATGTCGGCGTCTGTAAGATCAGCGCCGCCCAGCGTTTCGATGGCCAGTCCGCCGTCGGCCACCTGCCGTCGCTCGTGGAGAAGCTGCTTGCGCTTCTTCGACCTGAGCGAGCCGGCAAAATCATCGAAGTCGCCATAGTCCGAGTTGCGCCACAGGAACTCGGGCTGCAGGCGCGACATGAAATCGTGCTGGGCGAGCAACTGCTGCTCCTCCTCGGTTACAAAAAGAAAATGCACACCGGATAGTTTCTGCTCGACGGCAAACGCCAATGAGTGTTCAACAAGGCCGGCGGCTGTTTCGAGCTGCGGGTGATCGGGGTGAACGAGAAAACGCCGCGTGGTGACCGGCGTGAAGGGTAAACCCACGGTGAGCTTGGGATAGTAGGGTAGGCCCGCGCGCTGGTAAGCATCGGCCCAGTGCCAGTCGAACACGAACTCGCCGTAAGAGTCGTAGCGAATCCAGCTGGCCAGCGCGCCGACGAGTTGCCCGCCCTTTTTTGCAAGCAGGTAGGCGGGTTGCCAGGACGTACCGGCGCCAACCACTCCCGACAGTTCCAGCGACGCGAGAAAGCCCCACTCGTGAAAGGGATCGTCGGCATGGACCAGTTGGTTCCACTGCCCTGCGTCGATGCCGAGCAGGGAGTCTACTGTCGAAAACTCCAGCTTGTCCGAGCAGCTAGCCACGCCCTTTGTCAGCCCTCGGGGGCGTCAGCGGCGGGAGGTTCGAGCTGGCGCAGCACCGCGTCTATGCCCGCATGCGGAC